>JALZNY010000018.1 GCA_030857525.1 Actinomycetota bacterium | reverse complement strand
GCCACCTTCCGCTCGCAAGCAGCCCGTTTCGGGGCCGAACTGGTGACCGAGAAGGCCTCCAAGGTCGACTTCTCCTCCCGCCCCTTCGCCATCTGGGTCGGTGACCCCGACGCCGCTGAACCCACCTACCGAGCTGGAGCGGTCATCGTCAGCACGGGAGCGCGTTCGATCATGCTCGGCTTGGAGGCGGAGAACCGCCTCATGGGCCGCGGCCTCTCGACGTGTGCCACCTGCGACGGCTTCTTCCACCAGGGCGCCAACATCGCCGTGGTCGGCGGGGGCGACTCGGCCCTCGAAGAGGCGTTGTTCCTCACCAAGTTCGCTGACTCGGTGACCGTGATCCACCGCCGCGACGAGCTTCGTGCCTCGAAAATCATGCAGGAGCGAGCTTTCAAGAACGAAAAGGTCATATTCCGCTGGGACACGGTGGTCGAGGACCTCGAAGGCGACGGAGCCCTGGAAGGGGCTCGCCTTCGCAACGTCAAGACCGGCGAGACCTCACACCTGGCGGTGACCGGCTTGTTCGTAGCCATTGGTCACCGCCCCAACACCGACCTGTTCCGGGGCATCCTCGACATGGACGATGGTGGCTACCTCGTCACCAGGCCCGGCAGCACCTACACCAACATCGAGGGGGTCTTCGCCGCCGGCGACGTCCAGGACCACACCTATCGCCAAGCGGTGACCGCGGCGGGCTCAGGTTGCATGGCCGCCATCGACGCCGAGCGCTGGCTCGAGGCCCAGGACGACGTTCCTGACGATCTGGCCGGAACTCCCACTGAGTGGTGACCCGCATCTTTCCCGCGCTCAGCTATTTCCCGCTCACCAGCTCCACCCAAGGAGGCCACATGGCCACGCTCACCCTGTCCGACGCCACCTTCGACGAGGAGATCGGCGCCTCCGACGAAGCCATCATCGTCGACTTCTGGGCCGAGTGGTGTGGCCCGTGCAAAAAGATCGCCCCCATCCTCGACCAGATCGCCGAGGAGCACGCCGGCAAGGTCCGCGTAGCCAAGCTCAACGTCGACGAGAACCCTGAGACCGGTCGCCGGTTCCAGGTCATGAGCATCCCGACGTTGCTGGTGTTCCAGCACGGCGAGGCCAAGGCCCGCGTGGTCGGAGCCAAGAGCAAGAGCCAGCTCGAAGCGGAGCTAGCCGAGTTCCTGTAGCTGGCCAGCGCCTACGGCGTCCGAGCCACCGAGTCTTATCCACAGGCTTCTGCACATCTGTGGGCAAGTAGCCGAGCAGGAGACCCGGAGGAAGGTACTCCCCAGGGACCGATGCCTTTCCCCCTACGGGGAAGGGACAGGACCACGTTCGGTCATCGCCCGGTAGATGCGCTCCAGGTCGGCCAGATCGGCGAACTCGATCACCATGCGGCCCCGCTTGGAGCCCTCCTCCACCCGAACGGTGGTGGCCAGGTGCTCCGACAGAAGCTCCTCGAGCTCGTGCATGCCCGGGTCTCGCAACTTGGGTCCCGGATTCCTTGCGTGGTCCACAGCCGGAGGTGCCGGTGCGGGTACCAAGGGAACCGGACGACCCCCATGAGCCCTGACCTCCTCCTCGACCACGCGCACCGACAAGCCCTCGCTGATGACCCGGCGAGCCATCAGCTCCTGGAACATGCGGTCGGGAGTTCCGAGCAGGGCTCGGGCGTGCCCGGCCGAGAGCTGACCCTCGGCCACCTGACGCTGGATCGAAGGAGGAAGCTGGAAGAGTCGCAGGGTGTTGCTAACCGCAGCTCGGCTCTTGCCCACCCGCAGTGAGAGCTGGTCATGGGTGAAGCCGAACTCCTCGACGAGCTGCTGGTAGGCGGCCGCCTCCTCCAGCGGGTTCAGGTCCTGGCGGTGCAGGTTCTCCACCACCGCCTGCTCCAGCGAGGCCACCTCATCGGCGGTGCGAACCACCGCCGGGATAGTGGACAGGCCGGCCCGTTTGGCCGCTCGCCACCGTCGTTCGCCGGCGATGAGCTCGTAGGTCCCCTCACCGTCGGGACGCACCAGGATCGGCTGCAGCACGCCCAGCTCCCGCACCGACGCCACCAACGACGAAAGCGCCTCCTCGTCGAAGCGCTTGCGCGGCTGGTTGCGGTTCGCCCGAATGCTGCCGATTGCCAGCTCTCGCAAGTCCGACGTAGAGCTGTCGGTGCCTTCGGGCGGGATGAGCGCTCCCAGGCCTCTACCTAGTCCGCCGCGGCGTGCCACCACTCACCTCCTTGGCCAGTTCCCGGTAGGCGATGGCCCCCCGGGAAGTGGGGTCGAACGCAATGATGGGCTGGCCGAACGACGGCGCCTCGGACAGGCGCACGGTACGGGGCACCACGTGCTGGCAGACCTTGTCACCGAAATGGGTGCGCACGTCCCGCACCACCTGGCTCGACAGCTTGGTTCGGGCGTCGTACATCACGCAGATGATGGCTGTCAGCTCCAACTGGGGGTTGAGGTTCTTCTGCACGAGGGAGATGTTTCGCAAGAGCTGGCCCAACCCCTCCAGCGCGTAGTACTCACACTGCACGGGCACCACCACCTCATTGGCGGCCGCCAACCCGTTCACCGTGAGCAGGCCGAGGGAGGGAGGGCAGTCGATGAGGACAAAGTCGTAATCATCGGCTACCTGCTCGAGGGCTCGTCGCAGGCGGAGCTCCCGGCTGAAGGCGGGGACCAACTCGATCTCCGCGCCAGCCAGATCGAGGCTCGCCGGCGCCACAAAGAGGTTGCGTACCGATGATGGCTCGATGCAATCCTCGAGGGGCAGGTCGTTGAGCATGACGTCGTACATCGACGTGGCCACGTTCCGGGGATTGACGCCCAGGCCCGTCGAGGCGTTCGCCTGGGGATCCAGGTCGCAGACGAGCACCCGGTACCCCAGCTCAGCCAGACAGGCCCCCAGGTTGACCGCAGTCGTGGTCTTGCCCACTCCGCCCTTCTGATTGGCCACGGCCATGCTGCGGGGCAAGGGGCGAGCGAACCGACCGGCTGGGGGAGCAGCGGCAGCAGGAACCTCGGCCGCGGTGGCGGGGGAGGGGGTATCCCGGTCGTCAGCGGCAGCGGAGCCGGGGGCAACGCTCTCCACCCTCGGCCCGTCCTCCCCCGCCACGATCACCGGGAGAAAGGAATGCTCGACCACGCCTTCATCCTTCCCTGATTCCAGCTCGAGAGCAAGGACCCTCCAGGCCGCGCACTCGCTTCAATGTTTCACGTGGAACAACCACGGTCCTAGCCGTTGCTCGTGGGACCTGTGGTTCCTGTTGCCGGTCGCGTCCGCCCTCGCTCGACACCCTCCGATAGTCGCTCGCGTTCGCGGTGGCCCTTGGGCTCACGGACCTCGAGGCCAACACCAGTCGTACGCCCCGCTGGCCAGACCGTGGCCGTCGTCGCCCTGGACGGAGGCCGAGGGCTGGAGGATCTCCACGACGTCGACGCCCGGGAGCAGTCCTCAACCGTCGCGCCTCACCATGCTCGGCGTCACTCTCGTGGCGGGCGAATGGGCGCTGGCCGAGGGCCGAGGCCGGCGTGTTTCACGTGGAACATCTGCCTGGGCGACTCCGGGAAGATCACCAGAGGGGCCGCTTGCTGGGAATGCCTACCCGGCGGGGGAACTGTTCGGGGCACTGCCACTCCTGAGAGAAGCAGGCGATCCGCGGCGTTGAGCGTACCGCCCTCGTAGGGGCAAGTCCGAGGCGCTCCAGGCCGTCGGGCGGCCACCTGCCACGCTCATCAGGGGGCTCACTCACCAGCAGGACGCCACCCACCTTGAGCAGCGGAGCAGCGCATTCGGCGACCACCGCCGGCCGAGCGAAGGCTCGGGCGACCACGAGGTCGTAGGCTCCGCGGTGGAACGGGTCGCGGCCCACCTCCTCGGCCCGGCCAGCCAGCGCCGTGACCCGCTCGGCCATCCCCAGCTCGGTGATCGCCGCCGACAGGAAGGTAGCTCGAGCGGCACTGGCGTCGAGTAGGACCCAGGTCGGGCCCGGTCGCTCGTAGGCCAGCACGAGACCAGGGACGCCGCCGCCACTCCCGAGGTCGAGGCATCGCTCGTCGCCCACGACGGCGCAGTGCAGTCCGAACGCTCGGGCGTGGACGATGTGAGCCTCGACCGGCCCCGGTCCGAGGAATCCTCGACGGCGAGCCTCTTCGAACACGCTGATCAAGGGGAGGTCGCCGTCCCCGGCTAGCGACTCCCGCGGATCGACGTCAGTCAGCGACGTCGTCCGGAAGGACCAGGACCTGTCGCCGGGGATCTTCGCCCTCAGACCGGCTCCGCACGCCATCGAGGGTGTTGACCGTATCGTGCACCATTTTCCGGTCGAACGCCGGCATCGGTTCCATCGAGACCGCTACTCCCGTTTCCTGGACCTGCTCAGCGATCTGGCGAGCGAAGCGGACCAGAGCCGCCCGGCGTCGCTCCTGGTACCCACCCACATCGACTCGCAGCCGGGCCCCCCGCCGGGGGCCGCGCTGCACCACCGCTCTGGTCAGATCCTGCACGGCGGCGAGGGTCTGTCCCTTCGGACCGATCAGCAGGCCCAGATCCTCACCGATCAGCCGGGCTTCGATCTGGTCGTCGTCGAGGTAGGACACCTCGGACGCCCCCTCGAGTCCGAACACCTCGGCCAAACCGTCGAGGAAGATCCGGGCGTCCTCGCCCTGCTCCTCGGGCGTGGGACCGGGTCCGTCGTCCTCGTGGTCTCGAGGCGGAGCCGGGGCCCGGTCAGGACTGGGCCGGCGGCGGGCAGCACCGCCACTCGGTGCCCGACCCCTCCCCCGGGCCTCCGCACCGCTGTCACTGGTGGCCGGGGTGGTTTCGCTTCCTCGTCGCTTTCGGTCACGCCGGTCGACTCGGGGACGGGGGTGATCAGGACGGACACGGGCCCGGATGCGCGCTTCTTGGCGGACCCTGCCGAACAACCCACTCCTGGCTTCCTCGATGACGTCGAACTCGGCGTCACGCTCATCGACGCCCAGCCGATCGAGGGCAGCGTCTTTGGCTTCCTCGACAGTTCGTCCCGTTGTCTCGACCCACTCCACGGTCATCTCCTCTTTCGCTTGCGCTTCCGGGGACGGGGAGCGGGGCTACTTACCCCACCAGGGCCGCTGCCGTTGGCGCTCTTCTCGGTGCCCGACGGGCCGGCTTCCTTCGTACGTAGCTGACGAGCGGCGCTGCCCTTGGCCTTGGCCCGCTTGGATGCGCCGCCACTGGTGGTGGTCTTGGCTTCGCCCCCCTTGGCTCGGGAGCGGGCGGGCTGGCCCTTGCGCCCGGCGCCGTTGGTGCTTGCACCCTTGGCTGCTCCTGCCTTGGCCCCTCCTGCCTTGGCGCCCCGCTTGTTGGTTTCGATCCGCTCCGGTCGGCCGTTGTCCTTGGGTCCACCTGGCTTGGTCGGCGTCTTCTTTCCAGCGGATTCATCTCCGGACGGGGGCGGCAGATCCTTGAAGTCCAACCTCGTCACCAGGGCCTGCTGACCGATGCGCACCATGTTGGACACCACGAAGTAGATGACCACGCCGGCCGGGATGGAGACCGAGATGGGGATGAAGATGAAGGGCAGCACCTTGGCGATCATCTGCTGTTGGGGGTTGGTGGCCGCCGAGGGGTTGCGTCCCTGCACCTGGCGCTGCTGGACGATCGAGGTGAGCACCACCAGGCCGACCAGCACCACGAAGGGCAGGGCTACGAAAAGGCCCTCGGTGCGCAGCTCGGTCAGCGCGCTCTGGGACAGGTCCATCCCGAAGGAGATCATCTTGTTGGTACCCCGTAGGGCGACGGCGAGCGGGGTGTTCTCGCCTTCCAGGTACTTGGGGTTGAACACCGAGGAGGCGTCACCCTCGACAGCGCGCCGGGTGAGCCCGATCAGCACCTGGTAGAGCACGATGAACACCGGGATCTGCAGGATGAGCGGCAGGCAGGAGCTGAACGGGTTGATGTTGTGTTCCTGGTAGAACGCCATCATCTCTCGGTTCAGGGCTTCTCGATCGCCCTTGTGCTTCTGCTGCAGCTTCTTGACCTCAGGACCCACCCTCTGCATGGCGATCATCGAGCGGGTGCTCTTGATCGACAGTGGGCTGAGCACGACCATGATCAGGGTCGTGAAGAGGATGATGGCGCCGCCGTAGGAGGGCCAGAGCTTGTAGAGCTCGGCCAGGACGCCGGCGAGAAAGTCGAACACCTAGCTACCCACTCGCTCGGGCACGGGGTCGAGACCCACCTTGCCCCAGGGATGACAACGGCCGATACGACGAAGAGTGATGGCACCACCACGCACAGCGCCGAACCGCTCCACGGCCTCGATGCCGTAGGCGGAACAGGTCGGCTCGAAGCGACACGGGGAGGGTCGGCCCGAGCGCACGAGCTGCCAGCCCCGGAACACTCCCCGCACCATCCGCGCTGCGGGACTCACCGGTGCTGCTCCCAGACCCGAGCCGAGGCAGCCTGCAGGCTCGACCGGAGGGTGGCGAAGCTGACGTTGGCCGCCGCGGGCGACACCCCGATGAGGTACGCCCCCGGCACGAGCTCGCCGGCGTGCTCTGCCACCAAAGCTCGAAGCCGGCGCCGGATCCGGTTGCGCACCACGGCCGGACCAACGGCCCGACTGATGGCATAGGCCACCCGGGGTGGCTGCGTACTCGGACCGGGCAACCAGGTGACGGTGAGGGGGCCGGAGCGAGCTCGCCGGCCCTGCCGGCGCAACTGGGCGAAGGTGGCCCGGTCGCGTACGCGCCAGATGACCGACGTCGTGCGGCGGCGGGCGGGCAATGGGCCTGGCGGTGAGGGGGTCAAGCGGACACAGGGATCACGCAGACAGCGAGCGACGACCCTTGCGCCGGCGGGCCTTGATGATGCCCCGTCCGGCGCGCGTCGACATGCGATGGCGAAAGCCGTGATTCTTGGCCCGCTTTCGAGTGTTGGGTTGAAAGGTCCGCTTCACCGAAGTTCCTCCTCATTGGCCGCTCAACCGGGCTCCAGCGGGCGTGTCCAGGCATCGCTCACCCCGCGCCGGCAGACGGAGACCATGTGCAGGCTACAGGGGTCGTCGCGGAGGTCGCCAACAGGTGGCCAGAGCACATCGCCCCTTGCGCAGCCCGGCGGGGCGGATGCTACGGTCAACCCGGTCGTTCCTCCCGCAGGGTTCCTCCAACGAACGGGGCCCACCCCACGCCGTTCCTGCCCAGTAGGAGGCGGTGGTGCTGTGGTGCGGGCCTGAGGGATCGTACGCCGCGGTGTCCACAGGCTGTGGATCTTCTTGTGGACGGCTGATGTAAAAGGAGGCGTAGGGCTGGTGGGTGAAGCGCAGCGTCTGTGGGATACCTGTCTCGACCTGCTCCGTCGTCAGGTGCCCGAAGCCACGTGGAACAGCTGCTTCCAGCCCACCCGCGCCGTGAGGATCGACGACACCACCCTGGTCGTGGCCGTGCCCAGCTCGCTCGTTCGGGACCGGCTCGAGGCGAGCTGGCTCACCCAGGTTCGCCACGCCCTCGCTGCCGCTGGAGCTGGGGGCCTCGAGGTGGAGCTCCAGATCCGCACCGATGCCGCCGACGTCGACCACCACGATGCCGAGCACTACAACACCTCCGGCCATGACGCAGCCGGCCGGCACGACCCAACCAAGGCGCAGCCTCCTCAACCGACGGAGCCCGTCGCTCCCGAACACCTCCGCCACCCCCTGGCCAACCGCGCTGCACCAGGGGACCGCTCCGTCACCCAGCCGTCGCTCAACCCCCGCTACACCTTCGACGCCTTCGTGACCGGCACTTCCAACCGCTTCGCCCACGCCGCCGCCCTAGCCGTGGCCGAGACCCCGGCCCGCTCCTACAACCCGCTGTTCATCTACGGCGTCGCCGGCCTGGGCAAGACCCACCTGCTCCACGCCGTGGCCCAGTACGTGCACCAGAACTACCCGGCCTACGGTGTGCGCTACGTGTCCTGCGAAGCGTTCATGAACGACTTCGTCGACGCCATCCGCACCAACAACACCACCGCCTTCAAACGTCGCTACCGGGAGAACGACGTCCTGTTGGTCGACGACATCCAATTCATGGAAGGCAAGGAGGGTCTCCAAGAGGAGTTCTTCCACACCTTCAACCAGCTGCATGGGGCCGACCGTCAGATCGTCATCAGCTCCGACCGGCCTCCACGCGCCATCGCCACCCTGGAGGACCGGCTACGCAGCCGCTTCGAGTGGGGACTCATCACCGACATCCAGCCTCCCGAGCTGGAAACCCGTCTGGCCATCCTGCGCAAGAAGGCCGAGCGCGAGCCGACCCACATCCCCGACGACGTCCTCGAGTTCATAGCCAGCCACATCACCAACAACATCCGTGAGCTGGAGGGCGCCCTCACCCGGGTGTCGGCCTTTGCCAGCCTCGACCGCACCCCGGTATCGGTCGAGTTGGCCTCGGGAGTGTTGCGCGACATCCTCGACAACTCCCGTCCCCGGGTCATCACGGCCAAGATCATCCTCGACGCCACCTCGCTGATGTACGACTTCCCGGTGGAGGAGCTCTGCGGGCGCAGTCGGCGCCGGCCCCTCGTCACCGCCCGCCAGGTGGGAATGTACGTGTGCCGGGAGATGACCGATCTCAGCTACCCGGCCATCGCTCGGGCCTACGGCGGACGTGACCACACCACGGTGATCCACGCGGTGGAGAAGATCGGCGCCCTCATGAAGGAGCGCCGCCAGATCTACGACCAGGTCACCGAGCTCATGCAGACCATCCGGGGCACCCGCTGACCGTGGGAGGGAGGCTGTGGTCTCGGGTGTGGGTGACAGGGCTGGCTGGATGTGGGAAAGAGGCCTGCCTCCACAGCGGATCGCCCCGCACGAGCGCGACCGGGGTGAAGCTGTGGGACGCTGGGGATACGCCGACGAGCTCCGACACCGGCTCGGACCTGCGCCGACGAGCAGTTGTCCCCAATCCACAGGCCTTATTGTCATTGCCGGAGAGATCTCTCTCTAGACAAGGAGTAACAGGGTGAAGTTCCGCTGCGAACGCGATGTCCTGGTCGAGGCCCTGGCCAGCGCCACCAGAGCGGTGACGACCAGGGGCGGGGCCCTCCCGGTTCTGTCGGGGGTCAAGGCGGCTCTGGCCGGCGATCGCCTGGTGCTCACCGGGAGCGACCTCGACCTGACCATCCAGGTGGTGGTCACCGTGGCCGGTGACACCGACGGGGTGGTGGTTCTTCCCGCTCGCCTGACAGCCGACATCGTGCGGGCCCTCGATCCGGGAGCGGTGCACGTCGAGGTCAACGAGGCCGAGGCCCGCATCGCTTCGGGACGCTCGCACTTCAGCGTTCGCCTGCTGAGCGCCGACGACTTCCCCCGGGTGGCCGACGCTCCTGCCGACGAGGTGACCCTCGACGCTGCCGCCCTGGTCGACGCCCTGCGCCAGGTCGTGCCCGCGGCCAGCCACGACGACGCTCGTCCCATCCTCACCGGGGTGCTCATGGCCGCCGAGGGCGACGGGCTGCGCCTGGTGGCCACCGACTCCTACCGGCTGGCGGTACGTGATCTGGCCGGGGTTTCGGTGCTGCGCGAGGGCCAGTCGGTGCTGGTGCCGTCACGGGCGCTGGGGGAGCTGGCCCGTCTGCTCGGTGGCGCCGACAAGGGGGGCGGGGGCAGGGTGTCGCTGCGCCTGGGGGAGCGGGACGCCACCTTCGAGGTGGGGACCTTCGCCAGTTCGGGCACCGACGGCGAGCAGGCCGGGGGGGCGGGCGGCACCCGGCTCACGACCCGCCTGATCGAAGGGCAGTTCCCCAACTACCGCCAGCTCATCCCCGAACACCACCCCAACCGGCTGACCGTGGGCCGCGAGCCCCTCCTCGATGCCCTGCGCCGGGTGAAGCTGCTGGCCCGGGAAGCCATTCCCGTGCGCTTGGCGCTGCGGGCGGGGACGGTCCAGCTCAGCGCCGTCACCCAGGACGTGGGCCAGGCCGAGGAAGAGCTGGACGCCAAGTACGAGGGGGCCGAGATGGGGATCTCGTTCAACCCCGAGTACCTGGTCGACGGCATCGAGGCGGTGGCGGGCGATGAGGTCACCCTCGAGACCCTCGACGGCCTCAAGCCGGCCGTGGTGCGGGCTGTGGGCCGCGACGACTACCTGTACCTGTTGATGCCCATTCGCGTCTCCTAGCCAGTGCGGCTGCGGCACCTGTGGTTGGTCGACTTCCGGAACTTTCCTGCGGCGGAGCTGGCCCCGGCGTCGGGGCTCACCGCGTTGGTGGGAGCCAACGGGCAGGGAAAGACCAACCTCTTGGAGGCCGTGGCCTACCTGGCCACCCTCTCGTCGTTTCGGGGGGCGCCGGGTGAGGCCCTGGTCCGAGCCGGCGCCGACCACGCCGTGGTCCGGGCTGAGATCGACCCTCAGCAGCCGGGGCGGAGCTCGTCCACCCTGGTCGAGGCCGAGCTGCGACCCAGCGGACGGGATCGGGTGCTGGTCAACCGCCAACCTCTGCGGCGGACGTCGGATCTGGCCGGTACCGCGCAGGTCAGCGTGTTCTCACCCGACGACCTGGCCCTGGTCAAGGGTGGTCCGGCCGAGCGGCGACGGCTGATCGACGACCTCCTGGTGGCCTCCTCGCCCCGCCTGGGGGCCATCCGGGTCGACCTGGAACGGGTGCTGCGCCAGCGGGGGACCCTGCTCCGCCAGGCCGGGGGCCGTCTGGGCGGCGACGTGGCCACCACCCTCGACGTGTGGGACGCCAAGATGAGCGAGCTGGGCGAGGCGCTCGGCCATGCTCGGTCCGAGGTGGTGGCCCAGCTCGAACCGCTGGTGGCCAAGGTCTACGACCAGGTGGCCGAGTCGGCGGCGCAGGTGGCCCTGGTCTACGTGGCCCCCTGGCGAGAAGGAGGCCTGGCCTCGGCCCTGGCCGCGGCTCGGGCCGACGACGTGCGCCGGGGAGTGAGCACGGTGGGGCCCCATCGCGACGACGTGGCTACGGCCATCGCCGGCCTTCCCGCTCGCACCCATGCCTCCCAGGGCGAACAGCGGTCTTTGGCTCTGGCTCTGCGCCTGGCCGGCCACGAGCTGGTCGACGAGGCGACGGGCTCGCCGCCGGTGCTGTTGCTGGACGACGTGTTCTCCGAGCTCGACGCCCAGCGCGCCGCCGCGCTGCTGGCCCACCTGCCGGCCGCCCAGGCCCTGCTCACCACCACGGGCGCGGTGCCCGGAGGGATCGCCCCCGATCTGGTGGTGCGGGTCCACGACGGTCGGCTGGAGCAACCGTGAGCCCGATATCGCCCCTGCCCGGAGGGCCTGGACCCGGCCCCCGCCGGGTGGGCGAGTCGCTGGATCGGGTGAGCCGCTCGCTGGGGGGGCCGCCGGCCACGGTGCTGTCCCGCCTGTTCGCCTCCTGGCCCGAGCTGGTGGGAGAGGCGG
>JALZNY010000017.1 GCA_030857525.1 Actinomycetota bacterium | reverse complement strand
CACTGGGGAGGACCGATGACCGAAGAGCGCTGGGTGAAGGTCGACGACTATCTGGCCGGATTGCTTGTGCCCCCCGATCCGGTGCTCGACGCTGCCCTGGAGGCGAGCGTGGCCGCGGGCCTGCCCGCCATCAGCGTCTCGCCCAACCAGGGAGCGTTCCTGGCTCTGCTGGCTCGGCTGCAAGGGGCACGCTCGGTCCTTGAGATCGGGACCCTGGGCGGCTACAGCACGATCTGGCTGGCCCGGGCCCTCCTTGGCGGGGGCCGGGTGGTGACGCTGGAGGTCGACCCTGGCCATGCCGAGGTGGCCCGGGCCAACCTGGCTCGCGCCGGTCTCGACGACGTCGTCGAGGTTCGGGTCGGGCCGGCGCTCGACACGTTGCCCCAGCTCCTCGCCGAAGGGGCGGGGCCATTCGACGTGGTCTTCATCGATGCCGACAAGGCGAACAACCCGGAGTACTTCGCCTGGGCCCGGCGCCTCACCCGGCCGGGCAGCTTGATCATCGTCGACAACGTGGTGCGTGATGGAGCGGTGCTCGACTCGAGCAGCGCCGATCCCAACATCCAGGGCACTCGTCGCCTGCACGAGGTGCTCGGCGTCGATCCCGGCGTGACTGCCACCGTGGTGCAAACCGTGGGGGTCAAGGGCTACGACGGCTTCGCCCTGGCCCTGGTCACCGCCGAGCCGTAAGGAGCTGGTCTCCGCTCCGCGTCTCTCACATCGCCAGCATGAGCAGGGCAGCCACCACCGGGAGCACGACGTTGTCGACCCCTGTAGCGAGGGGGATTCGGCCCTTCGACGCCAGTGCGTCGTCCTCCACGCGCAGGTAGTCAGCCCATGCGTCTTGCAGCGCGTCCTCAACGGGGGCTGCTTCGGCTCGGAGCTTGTCCACGAGTTGCTCCGCATCGGTCGCGTCGCCACGCCCCTCACCGAGGGTCGCTCGCGCGATGGCAGCGCATGCCGGCGAGACGTCGACCGCCATCGTGCGACGACCCAAGCCGGCGAACCCCTGGGCAACGACCGACGTGCCCGAGAAGAAGTCGGCGACGACGCCAGTCCCCGGCACGATCGAGTCGAGCACGCTCAGGATGGTGTCGAGGGACCGTTGCTTGTTGCCGAGGTACTGGATTGGGCGATGAACGTCGGCGGACTCAACAGGGGGCAGCTCGTAGAACGCGAACCGCCGACGCAGCGCAACGTCCAAGAGGCTTACGCTCTTGTCGGCGGTGTTCATCGTTCCCAACACGTACAGGTTCGGCGGAATAGCGATCTCGCTATCGGGCAGTTGAGCGAGCCGGAACGGCACGCCTCGCTTGTCGGCCTCGATGTAGGTGATGAGCTCGCCGAATACGCGCGCCACATCTGCTCGGTTGATCTCGTCGATTACGAGGAGGACCTTCGCTGGTGCTCCGCCGCCTGGCCGGCGCCAGCGTCACCGTCGGATCGAAGGAGTTCACCGAGCAGCTCATCCTCGGCCACATGACCAGGCTGGCCCTCGAAGCGGCGGGAGCCGACGTGAGCGACCAGATCGGCCTGCAGGGCAGCGCCACCGTGCGCGACGCCCTGGTGTCGGGAGATGTCGACATGTACTGGGAGTATCTCGGTACCGCATGGGTCACCTACCTGGACAACGAGGAGGGCATCCCTGGCACCCAGGAGCAATACGAGGCGGTACGGGAGGCCGATCTGGAGCAGAACGACATCGTGTGGTTGGAGCCGACCCCGTTCGACAACACCTACGCCATCGCCGTGAGCGACGAGAACGCCGAGCGCCTCGGCGTGCAGACCGTCTCGGATCTGGCCGCGCTGGTCGCAGAGAGCCCCGAGGAAGCGACCTTCTGCGCCGGTGGGGAGTTCGCCACCCGTCCCGACGGTCTGCCCGGGCTGGAGGAGACCTACGGCTTCGAGCTTCCGCCCGAAAGCATCTCGACGGTCCAGGACGCCCTGGTCTACACCCAGGTGGACACGGGTGAGACCTGTAACTTCGGCTCGGTCTTCGCTACCGACGGGCGCATCGCCTCTCTCGGCCTCACCGTCTTGGAGGACGACCAGGCCTTCTTCCCGCCCTTCAACGCCTCCCTCACCATCCGCCAGGAGGTGTACGAGGAGTTCCCGCAGCTCGAGGACCTCTTCGAGCCCATCACCACCATGCTCGACGCTGACACCATGATCGGCCTCAATGCCGAGGTCGATGTCGACGGGGAGGATCCCGAGGACGTGGCCCGAGGCTTCCTGGAGGAGAACGGCTTTATCGCCGGCGAGTGAGGGTTGCGCTCGCGGGTCAGGAGGCGAGGCGGTGCCTCGACCACCGTGCCACCGTGGCCAACACGGGTTCTGGGTCGGCAAAGGCCTCGCACAGCAGGCGGTGGTAGAGGCACTCCTCGGCCGAACGCAGCTCGGCCTGCGGGTAGCGCTGTCGGTAGGCGCGCACGTCGGTCTCACCACCCATCTCCTCGGTCACGCTGGCCAGCAGGGCGACGGACCCGGTGCCCTCGTCGAACTGGGCCTTGTCCCGCCACGCCAGCTCGGTCGGTAGCAGGTCCTCGACTGCCGTTCGCAGGATCCACTTCTCCAGCTGCCCTCGGCGTGCCCGTTTGAGCGGGACGGGCACGCCGAGGGCCAGCTCGATCATGGCCGGGTCGAGGAACGGGACCCGGGCCTCCAGGGAGTGGGCCATCGTCATGCGATCGACCCGCTGGAGATTGGTGTTGTGCATGGCGGTCACCGAGCGACGCAGCTCCCGGCGCAGGCCTTCGTCGCCGTCGACATCACAGTGGTAGCGGTAGCCGGCGAACAGCTCGTCGGCGCCCTCCCCGGTGAGGACGACCTTGACGTGCTCGGCGGCCAGGCGGGCGGTGAAGTAGGTGGGAACGGCGCTGCGCACCAGGTCCTGGTCGAACGATTCGAGGAGGTAGACGATGCGCGGGAGGTGGGCGGCCACCTCCTCAGCGCTCAGCAGGTGCTCGTGGTGGATGGTCCCCAGAAGGCGGGCCATCAGGCGGGCCGCTTCCAGGTCGGGGCTGCCTTCCACGCCCACGGTGAAGGTGTGGAGGGCGTCGACGTGCGGCCGGATGAGGGCGGTGATGGCACTGCTGTCGAGGCCGCCGGAGAGGAAGGCCCCGAGAGGGACGTCGCTCATGAGGCGCTTGACCACGGCGTCGTCGAGGCTGCGCCGGATGCGACCGGCATGGACCGACGGCGCCTCATCGACCGGCTCGGGATCCGGGACGGTGTAGAAGGTGGAGAACCCGTCGACGGACGAGTAGGCCGCGCCAGGCGGAAACTCGCAGACGCCGGTCGTCCCTGGCGGCAGCGCCTTGATCTCCGACGCAAAGACCAGGTCACCTTTGCACTGGCCCGTGTACAGCGGCTTGACGCCGACGGGGTCGCGGGCGAGGAAGAGCTCGTCGCCGTCGGCGATGGCCAAGGCGTACATCCCGTCGAGGTGGTGAACGGCGTTCGTCCCCTCCTCGGCGTAGAGGTGCAGGACGACCTCGCTGTCGCTCCTGGTGGTGAATCGGTGTCGGTGCTCCAGCCGGCGTCGCAGCGCCGGTGCGTTGTAGACCTCGCCGTTGGCGGCCAGCGCCCGGCTCCCGTCGCCGGCCAGGAGAGGCTGATCGCCACCGTCCGGGTCGACGATGCGTAGCCGGCGGTGACCGAGGCCGCCCGCTCCGTCGCAGGCCATGAAGGTGCCGGCGGCATCGGGGCCCCGATGGACGAGGGCGTCCATCATGGTCCTCACGGTCGGCAGGTCGCAGCGCCCCCACACGCCGGCGATACCGCACACCCGGCTACACGACCCCTTCGAGGAGCTTGTCGATGGGAAGAATGGCCACCTCAGCTGCGGGCCTGGAGATGTAGAGCTCGGCGTGGTAGGACCCCTCGGCCTCGTTGCCGGTCGGATCGATGCCCATAGTCTCCAGCTGCTCGAGCACGTACGCCTGCTCCTGGTCGTCGGCGAAGCTGCGCTGGGGAAAGGTGACGCCGGCCAGCTTCTCGGTGACCAGGCCATAGTCCGCCAGCGTGTCGGCGATGGGCTCGTAGTCGACCCACCGCAGGGCGAACGCAGCCACCGCCGGTGGGTCGCCAGCCGGGCAGTGGTCGAGGATTCGCGCGAAGGTCCGACCCGAGATGTAGCCGATGCCCCCCGTCACCGTCACCAGCCCAACCGTCTGCAGCTGACGGGTGAGGTCGGCGTCGGGCTCGGCATGCTCGAGGTTGACGCTCATGCCGGCAGTGAGGATGCCGGCTCGTTGGCCGTAGGCCACCGCGTTGGCGGCTACGTCGAGCCCGACCACGGGTACCGCCGACGCCAGCCTCCGTTCCCCGTAGAACACGGCGTCGGCCGAGGCCAGCTCCTCGCTCGACAGCCCGGCCACCGCCGACGAGGAGTAGCGCCGGTAGAGCTGGTCGAGGGTGACGTCGTGGTTGAGCAGGGCGGCGTTGACCCCGTACGAGCAGCACACGTCGAGCACCGTCAGCCCGATCCCGTCGGCCCGAGCCAGCCGGCTGGCCACCATGGCCGAGAACACCGCTTGGGCGTGGGCCGGGATGGCGTAGTCGAGGGCATCGAGGGTTGCGAAGTACTGGCGCGGGTCGGGACGGTCGTAGATGTGGCCGAAGCTTGCCTTGCCCTCTTTGCTGTGCTGCATCCCGCTGATGGGTGACCTCCCGGTGACGGCGTCACATCATTCGCCGCACCGGTACCACCGCCAGCACGAACCCGGCTTCCAACCTAATCCAAAGGTGGTGATGGACGAGGGTTGGCCAGGCCTGTGCGCGACTCAGCGGGGTCAGAAGAGGCGCTTTCCCGGGCCGAGGCCGACGAAGGCGGTCTCCCCGTAGTTCTCGTCCACCCCGTCATTGTCGGTGACCATGAAGACCCGGCCGTCGGCGGTGAGCCCGAGCCCTTCGACCTTGTCCGGCGTCGAGACGCTGGCGTCATCGAGGTCGTCGAGCACGTCGCGCACCAGGTCCTTGGTGAGCACCGGCAGCGCCTCGCCGTGGGGGACGAAGGTCGTCGACGCCGGGTCGATAGCGTAGATGCGCTTGACCCGCGCCTCCTGGCCCAACTGGTTGTCTCGTTCGATGACCGCCAGGCGACCGTCGGGCAGAGCGGTCACCTCGGAGAGGCCGACCCAACCGCCCGCGGGAGACTCGACCGGGTCGAGCCGCAAGGAGGTCGAGATACCAACGAAGCTGTGACCCGTCTGACCAGGACTTTTGCGGTGGAGACGATGGGACTCGAACCCACGACCCCCTGCTTGCAAAGCAGGTGCTCTAGCCAGCTGAGCTACGTCCCCTAGTCTGCGTTCCTTCCGGACGATACGCCGAGCAGCGGGATCGGGCACAACTTTAAAAGCGCTCCTGGCGATCAGTGATGTCAACCCCAGGTTGGACTAGCTGGGTAGCTTGTGGGCGAGCACGTTGAGCATGTCCATATCGGGAAAGCTCCCGAGAAGCTCGAGCGCATGCTTGGCCAACTCGCGTGGGACGCGGCCGGTGAGGTGGGCGAAGCGGGCGCCGTTGTCGGGGAAGACGTCGAAGATGCCGTAGCGGCGGTCGTCGAGGCGGATGGCGAACCAGGCGGCCGTGCCGGGTTCCTCCTCGACGATCTGTCGTCCGCGCTGCAGGAACTGCTCGACGTCGAGGACGTGCCCGGCCTTGGCCGTAAAGGTCAACAGGAGCCCCTTGTGGACCTCACCGACGGGCCCCGACGGGAGCTTGCTGGCCAGGACATCGAGGCGGTGGATGTCGGGTGGTTCGTCGAGCAGCTCCCCGGTCGCCTGGGCCAAGACGCTGGCGACGGGTCCGTCGAGGTGGGCGTCGCGGGAGACCTCGTCGGGGAAGGCGTCGAAGATGCCGTAGTGGCCTCGGCCGAAGCGCACCGCGAACCAGGCGGCAGTCCCAGGCTCTCGCTCGACGTCCCGGAGGGCTGAGGTGAGTAGCGCCTCGACGTCGTCGGCCTGGCCGTGCTTGGCCTGGATGTGGACGAGGAGTGCCTTGGTGACCATTGGTCAGACCTCCTGGAGTTGGGAGCGCAGCAACGTCTGGTAGAGCAGCTCGGCGCCGAGCACGCCGTCAGGCGAACGGCTTGAGGACGACCTTCATGCACTCGTCCTGCTTGTGCTTGAAGGTTTCGTAGCCGCCGGGCGCCTCCTCCAGGTCGAGACGATGGGTGATGATGAACGTCGGGTCGATCCGTCCCGCCTCGATGTGGTCGAGCAGAGGGCGCATGTAGCGCTGCACGTGGCACTGGCCACTGCGGATGGTGAGCGACCGGTTCATCACCGAACCCATGGGGAACTTGTCGACGAAGCCCCCGTAGACGCCGATGATCGACACCACACCGCCGTTGCGGCAACTGGTGATGGCCTGGCGCAGGGCGTGGGGGCGTTCGGTTTCGAGGCGAGTGGCCTGCTTGACCCGGTCGTAGGCCTGGATGACGCCGGTGCCGTGGTGGGCCTCCATGCCCACGGCATCGATGCAGGCGTCGGGCCCTCGTCCGCCGGTCATCTCCTTGAGGGCCTCGTTGACGTCGGTGTCCTCGTAGTTGATGGTCTCGGCCCCGGTATGCGTGCGGGCCATGGCGAGGCGGTAGTCGAAGCGGTCGATGGCGATGACACGCTCCGCGCCGAGCAGGAAGGCCGAGGCGATGGCGAACTGACCGACAGGTCCCGCCCCCCACACGGCCACGATGTCGCCCCCCTTGATGTCGCACATCTCGGCACCCATGTAGCCGGTGGGGAAGATGTCGGAGAGGAAGAGGACCTGCTCGTCGGTGAGATCGCTCTCGATCTTGAGCGGCCCCACATCGGCGAAGGGCACCCGGGCGTACTCGGCTTGGCCCCCGGCGTAGCCGCCCGTCAGGTGCGAGTACCCGAAGATCCCGGCAGTGGGGAAGCCGAAGGCCTTCTCGGCCATGGCCGCGTTGGGGTTGGTGTTCTCACACAGCGAGTACAGCCCTCGCGTACAGGCCAGGCAGGCGCCACAGGCGATGGTGAAGGGGACGACGACCCGGTCGCCCACGGCGACCTTGGAGGCAGCTCCGGGTCCGACCTCGACGACCTCGCCCATGAACTCGTGGCCGAGGATGTCGCCCTTTTCCATGGTCGGCATATAGCCGTCGTAGAGGTGCAGGTCTGAGCCGCAGATCGCCGTCGAGGAGATGCGCACGATGGCGTCGCGGGGGTTGAGGATCTTGGGGTCTGGGACCTCTTGGACCTCGACGCTCTTGGCACCCATCCAACAGGTGGCCTTCATGCCCTCACCTCCTGTGCCGCGGCGGCGGCCTCGTCGTCACCCAGCGGGTGGGCGTCGTGTTGGTGCACCTGGTTGCGGTTGCGGCTGCCGAGGGGGCTGGCGTCGGAGCGGGCGATCTCGCCGGTCTCGACGATCTGCTTGAACCGGCGCAGGTCGTCGCTGACCTGCTGGTTGGGCTCCTCGCCGAAGAGCTTGGCCACCACCGAGCCCAACCGCCCGCCCGGCGGGGAGTACTGCAGCTCGAGGTGGACCTCGGTGCCCTGCTCGCCGGGAGCGGGCCGGAACTGCACGGAGCCGGTGTTGTCGACCGAGGCGCCCTCCAGGGAGCACCAGGCGATCCGCTCGCCGGGAACGTCCTCGGTGATCTCGGCGTCCCACTCGACGCTGGTCCCGGCCGGGCCCCTGGCCACCCAGTGCGAGCGGACACCGGTGGTGGTCGACACCGACTCGAGGTGGTACATGAACGCCGGCAGGCGCTCGAAGTCCCGCCAGACGGTGTACACCACCTCCGGCGATGCGTTGATGGTGATGGCTGTTCGGCTCTGCATGAGCGCGTCAGCTACCCCGACACCGATCGGGCTAACCCGCCTTCCTCACCGAAGCTTGCGCCCCTCGGGCTGTAGGGGCCAGTGGGCGGCTGTAGACGGCGGGATGTAGAAGGCGGGCTGTAGACGGCGGGCCTGAGCGCAGTACGATCACCGTTCGCTGTTCGTTCGGGCACGACCCGGGGGACGCTGGCGGAGCCCGACTACCGGCTCGCTTGAGTGTCACGGGGGTGGCGCGTGGACGTCCTTCATCCGCAGCTCCGATCTCACGAGGAGGACGGGCGCCCGTGGCCGGTCCTGGTGTGGCACCGAGTCGAGCCGCTCAAGGTCATCTCCTCGGCGCCCTACGGCGGCGGGTGGGGCGTGTGCTCCTGGGTGATCAACGCCCAGGTTCCCCTGTCGTACTCACGGCATGATCCCCACGTCGGCCTCGAGGACCTGGCTACCTCCCTCGGGCTGGTCGGACCCGGGGTGGGCATGCTCACCGCGGCCGACGTGGCTGGTGTCCAGTACGCCCAGGACAGCGAGGCCAGCGGTGCCGGCGTAGAGGTGGCCGCTACCGTCGGACTGCGGGTCCCGACCTGGGCGGCGGCGGCCTCCAGCGAGCCCGGCGCAGGGATCACCCCCGGGGCCACGATCACACCCGTGGACACCATCAACATCGTGGCCTTTGTACCCCAGCGCCTGAGCGACGCCGCCCTGGTCAACGCCGTGGCCACGGCAACCGAAGCCAAGAGCCAGGCCCTGTGGGACGCCGGCATCGACGCCACGGGCACGGCCACCGACGCCGTTTGCATCTGCTGTCCCGAGGAGGGGACAGCGTCACCCTTCGGCGGGCCGCGATCTCCGTGGGGCGAACGTCTGGCTCGGGCGGTCCACAGTGCGGTGGGGGCCGGTGCTCGGGCTTGGCCTCGAGGCGCCCCGTGATCACCCTGGTGCTGGGCGGGGCCCGCTCGGGAAAGTCGGTCGTGGCCGAGCGGCTGGCCTCCCGGCTCCCGGCGCCGGTCACCTATCTCGCCACCACCATGGTCGACCCGGCCGACGACGATCTGGCCGACCGCATCGCCACTCACACCGCCCGACGACCGGCACCATGGGCCACCATCGAGACATCGCCCTCTACCTTGACCACGGTGTTGCGCACCACGGCGGGCACGGTGCTCGTCGACTCGCTCGGCGCGTGGGCGGCCGCCCATCCCGACATGGCCGTTGATATCACGGACCTCTGCGACGCCCTACGGACCCGAGACGGCGACAGCGTCGTGGTCTCCGACGAGGTCGGCCTCGGCGTCCACCCGTCGAGTGAGGTGGGACGGCACTTCCGCGACGTGCTCGGCCAGGTCAACCAGGCGGTGGCCACCGTGGCCGGCGAGGTGTTGCTGGTCGTGGCCGGACGGACCCTCAGCCTCACCGACGTGCCGCCCTCCTGATGCGGGCCGCCCTCTCCTTCCTCACCTGCCTCGGTGGTCCGGTCCCGCCGTCGCCGAGGGCATTGCCCTGGTTCTCGGTGGTCGGCGCCGGGCTCGGCCTGGCCCTGGGCGGGAGCTGGTGGATCGCCGAGCGCATCTGGCCGCCCCTCCTCGCTGCCGCCGTGGTCGTCGCCGTCGACCTGGCCCTCACCGGGATGCTCCACCTCGACGGACTGGCCGACAGCGCCGACGGGCTACTGGCGCACGGCCTCGACCGGGTCCGTCGACTCGAGGTGATGGCCGAGCCGGCTACCGGTGCCTTCGCCCTGGCCACGGTGGTGGTCGTGCTGGTGGCGCGCGTCGCCGCCCTGGCCGCCCTGGCCCCGGCACCGCTGCTGCTGGGCGCGCTGTGGGCGACCTCGCGTGCCGCCATGGCCCTGGTCGTGCGCACACAGCCCTACGCTCGCGCCGGGGGCCTGGCCACGTCGTTCGGCGGCAGCTCGGACCATGGCAGCTCGGACCAGGACAAGCCGGAGCGGTCGGCGGGATCGGTCGTCGCCACCGTCGTGGTTCCGCCGCTGGCGCTGGTGATCCTTGCGGCCTCGGTCTCCTCGCTGACCGGCGGCATCCGCGGGGGTCACGTCCTGGTGGCGGTGGTTGCCGCCACCCTGGCCGCCGTTGGTGTCGTGCGCCTGGCCCGTTGTCGCCTCGGGGGCTACACCGGCGACGTGCTCGGCGCCGCCGGCATGCTGGCCGAGACCGCCGGCCTGGTCGTGGCCGCCGCCCGGTGGTGAACACCGACCAGGTCGTTCGCCGGGCCCTGGCCGCCGCCGCCGGGGTCGCGCTCGACCGCGCCTTGGGTGAGCCCGACATCGACCCCCACCCGCTGGCCTACTTCGGCCGGCTCATGGAGGCGGTGGAGCGTCACCTCTACCGGGACAACCGCATCGCGGGGGTGGCGCATGTGGCCGGCGGGGTTGGCCTGGCCTGCGCGTTCGGCTGGCTGGACCGATCCACCACCGCGTCTACCTACCTGGCCCTGGGTGGGAGGAGCCTGGCCGAGGCCGCCAGCGCGGTCGACATGGCCCTCGCCGCGGGTGACCTCGTCACCGCCCGGGGCCTCTTGCCCACCCTGGTGGGGCGCGACCCCGAGGGTCTCGACGCCTCGGAGGTGGCTCGGGCCGTGGTCGAGTCGGTGGCCGAGAACACAGTCGACGCCGTGGTCGCCCCCGTGCTGTGGGCGGTGGCGGCGGGCGCTCCCGGCGCCCTCGGCTACCGGGCCCTCAACACCCTCGACGCCATGGTCGGGCACCGCTCACCCCGCTACGAGCGCTACGGCTGGGCCAGTGCCCGCCTCGACGATCTGGCCAACTGGGTGCCCGCCCGGGTGACCGCCGTCCTCGTCGCCGCCGCTCGTCCGCGAAGCACCCGCTCGGTGGCCCACGCCGTGCGCCACCAGGCGCCGGCGCACCCCTCGCCCAACGCCGGGGTGGCCGAAGCCGCATTCGCCGCCGCTCTGGGGCTCCGCCTGGGCGGGACCAACCGCTACGGAGACCGGGTCGAGCACCGCCCCGCCCTGGGCCAGGGACGCCCGGCGGCACCGGCGGACATCAGCCGGGCCGTGCGCCTCTCCCTCGACGTGGGCGTGATGTTGGCCACGAGCCTGGTCACCTCCGCCGTGTTGGGCCGACGTCGCCGGACGGTGACGTCGTGATCCCCCCACCCGGCGACCACGGTGGCGACGGGCCTCGTCTCGCCGCGGCCTTGGGGATGGCGCCCTCGGCGATCCTGGACCTCTCGCTGAGCGTCAACCCCTTCGCCCCCGACGTGGCCGCCTTCGCCAGCACCGAGGTGGATGCGCTGCGCCGCTACCCCGACCCAACCCGGGCCACCGTGGCTCTGGCCGGGGCCATGGGGGTCGACCGCGACCAGCTGCTCGTCACCAACGGAGGATCGCAGGCCATCGCCCTGCTGGCCGCCGAGCGGCCTCGGGGCCGGGTCGACGACCCTGAGTTCTCCCTCTACCGGCGCCACCTCGAGACCGTGGCCAGCGACGCCCCCCGCTGGCGGTCCAACCCCCACAACCCCACCGGGGCGCTGGCCGGCCCCGAGGAGCGAGCCGCCGTGTGGGACGAGGCGTTCTACCCCTTGGCCACCGGGTCCTGGACCAGGGG
>JALZNY010000188.1 GCA_030857525.1 Actinomycetota bacterium | reverse complement strand
TGGCCGGCGTGTTCCTGCTCGTGTCCGTCTTCACCCCGACCTACTTCGCATGGATCTTGAACGTCCCGGCGCTCATCGCTGGCGCGGCGTTGCTGGCTTCGCCCCGCTCGATCGTCGGCCACCATCCCGGTCGAACCCCGATCTGGTACCTGGATCCGGGGTGATTACACCGGATCCAGGTATCAGAAGCCGAGGCTGGACCGGAGCCTGACTATCCCCAGGTGACGAGGCCGAGCTCGACGGGGGTCACCAGGTCGGGGTGGGCAGGCACGATCCTCGCCGTCAGTCCGTAGCGTCCGGGCCGGTCGCAGGTGAGGGTCGCCCGGTAGCGCAGGTGACCGTCGCCCGCCTCCCCAGCCGGGGCCATGGTGACGATGCTGACTTCGCCGAGCTCGTCGTTGTGGCCCACCGGTCCGTGGAGGACCTGGACCTCCACGTCGCCAGCCGCCAGGTCGCCTAAGGCTACGACGACCTCCACCACCTGCTCGCCCCCGAGGTCGGGCGCCATGTCGTGACCGTCCACGGTGTCGATGTGCACGCCTTTCCAGCAAGCCCGTACCCGTTGCTTCCATTCGGCCAGCGCCCGAGCCCGGGCGAACCTGTCGGCCGCCAGGGCATCGGCTCGGGCCGCGGTTGGTTCGTACAGCTCCTCGACGTAGTCGCGCACCATGCGATCGGCCGTCACCTGGGGGCCAAGTGAGACGAGCGACGACTTGATCCTGGCGATCCACCGGCGGGGCAGGGGACCTTGGGTGCGCTCGTAGAACAGCGGGACGATCTGGTCCTCCAGGAGGGCGAAAAGGCTGTCGGCCTCGACCTGGTCGCGCTTGGCCAGGTCGTCGATGCCCTCGGCCGAGGAGATGGCCCAGCCGTTCTCGCCGTCGAACATCTCGTCCCACCACCCGTCGAGCACCGAGCAGTTGAGCGAGCCGTTCAGGGCTGCTTTCTCCCCGCTGGTGCCGCACGCCTCCTGGGGCCGGCGGGGGTTGTTGAGCCAGACGTCGGCTCCCTGGTAGAGCGTGCGGGCCACGGCGATGTCGTAGTCGGGGACGAAGACCACGTTGTGGCGGAACTCGGGCAGGGAGGAGAACGACACGATCTCGCGGATCATCTCCTTGCCCAGGTCGTCGGCGGGATGGGCCTTGCCGGCGAAGACGAACTGCACCGGACGCTCCGGTGACGCCAGGAGGGCGCCGAGGCGCTCGGGCTGGCTGAGTAGCAGGGTGGCCCGCTTGTAGGTGGCGAAGCGACGGGCGAAGCACACGGTGAGCGCTTTGGGGTCTAGGACCTCGTCGCACCAGGCCGTGTCGGACGAGATCAGGCCCCGGTCGGCCAGCGAGGCCCGCAGGTGCTGGCGTACGAACGCCACCAACCGTTCGCGGCCCTGGTCGCGCACCCGCCACAGCTCCTCGTCACCCATCCGTCGCACCCGGTCCCAGCGCTCGGGCCCGGCCTCGTTCCATGCCGGCAGCACGTGGCGAGCGAGCAGGTCGTCCATCTCCGAGGAGACCCATGTGTGGGCGTGCACGCCGTTGGTGATCGAGCCGATGGGCACCTCGTCGACGGGCACATCCGGCCACAGGGGGGAGAACATCGAGCGGCTCACCGCCCCGTGTAGGGCGGACACTGCGTTGGAGCGCCCGGCCAGGCGCAGGCCCATGACCGCCATGTTGAAGGGGGCGTCGGGGGCCTCGCCGGCCTGGTGGCCCAGCGCCATCAGCGTGTCGAGGTCGACCCCACACTCCTGGGCCCACCCGCTGAAGTAGCGGGTCATGAGCGGGCGGGGGAAGCGATCGATGCCGGCAGGGACCGGTGTGTGGGTGGTGAAGATGCTGGCCGACCGGGTGGCTTCCACGGCCTCGGCGAAGCTCAATCCGTCGTGACCAATGCTGCGGCGGATCCGCTCCAGGCCGAGGAAGCCGGCGTGGCCCTCGTTGGTGTGGAAGACCTGGGTCACCTCGCCCACGGCCTCCAGCGCCCGCACCCCACCCACGCCGAGCAAGATCTCCTGGCGCAGGCGGTGCTCGGTGTCACCCCCGTAGAGCCGGTCGGTGACCCCCCGTCCTTCGGCGTCGTTCTCCTCGATGTCGGCATCGAGGAGGTACAGACGCACCCGGCCCACGTCGGCTCGCCACACCCGGGCCACGAGCGGACGGCCAGCCAGGTCGACCTCGACGCGGACGCCCTTGACGGGCCGTACGGCCATGGCGAAGGGGTCGAGGCTGGGGTAGCGCTCGAGCTGCCAGCCGTCGCTGTTGAGGGACTGGCGGAAGTAGCCGTGGCGGTAGAACAGGCCAACGCCGACGAGGGGCACCCCGAGGTCGCTGGCCGCCTTGAGGTGGTCGCCGGCGAGGACGCCGAGACCGCCCGAGTACTGGGGCAGGGCTTCGGCCAGACCGAACTCGGGCGAGAAGTACGCCACCGAGCGCAGGGTGGGCCGGGGGCGGCCCTGGAACCAGCGGGGCCGCTCGCCGTAGCGGCCGAGCGCCTCGTGGACCTCGCCCAGGAACCTGCAGAACCCGGGGTCGGCCTCGAGCTGGGCCAGGCGGTCGCGCCCCACTGCCGCCAGCAGGCGCACCGGGTCGTGGTGGCCCGACTCCCAGGCGTCGGGATCGACCCAGCGGAACAGCTCCCGCGTGCGCTCGTCCCACGCCCAGCGCAGGTTCATGGCCAGGTCCTCGAGGCCGGCCAACGCCTCGGGCAGGCGGGGGCGGACGGTGAAGCTGCGTAGGGCCTTCATCGTCGAGGACCGTAGTGCGCCCGGTCCCGCTCGCGCCGCCCGAGCCGCCGTTGGGTTTTCGCCCGTGGGTGAGGGCTGGTAGTTCTGTAGGGGTGGTGGGACGAATCGTGATCGATGATCTTCGCCCCCGAACCCCCTCCCGGTCGTTCCCGGCCAAGGCGGTCGAGGGTGAGGCGGTGACCGTGTCGGGCGACATCTTCGCCGACGGCCACGACGTGCTGGCGGCCCGGGTGCGCACCCGTCGCCGGGGTGCACGAGACTGGGACGGCGAGGCCCCCATGGTGCACATGGGCAACGATCGGTGGGAGGCGGTGGTGAGCTTCGTCGGGCCCGGAGCGCACGAGGTCGTGGTGGAGGCCTGGCGCGACCACTTCGCCACGTGGCGCCACGACGTCGCCGTCAAGGCCGGAGCTGGCCAGGACGTCGATCTGGAGCTGGAAGAGGGCGCCCGGCTGCTCGACGAGCTCACCCTCCTGGTGCCCGAGCTACGCCGGGCCCTTTTGGTCGACGCCGCCGCCGCTCTGCGGCGCTCGGCGTGCAGCGTCGAGGTCCGCCTCAACGCTGGCGTCGACGACGCCGTGGCTGCTGCCGTGGAGGGCGTGCCGAGGCCCGGCGAGGTCACCGCAGCCGAGTCCCTCTCGATCTGGGTCGACCGTCCCCTGGGCCTGGCCGGCGCCTGGTACGAGGTCTTCCCCCGCTCCGAGGGGGGCTTCAGCGGTGTGGCCAAGCGCCTGCCGGCGATCGCCGAGATGGGCTTCGACATCGTCTACCTCCCCCCGGTCCACCCCATCGGGCGCGATCATCGCAAGGGTCGCGACAACACCTTGGATCCCGGTCCCGATGATGTGGGCAGCCCCTGGGCCATCGGCGCGGCCGAGGGCGGGCACACCGCCGTGCACCCCGAGCTGGGCACCTTCGCCGACTTCGATGCCCTGGTGGCTGCGTCCCAGGCCGAGGGGATGGAGATCGCCCTCGACTACGCCCTGCAGTGCGCCCCGGACCATCCCTGGGTGGGAGAGCACCCGGAGTGGTTCCACCACCGACTGGACGGGTCGATCCGCTACGCCGAGAACCCGCCCAAGAAGTACCAGGACATCTACCCCATCAACTTCTGGCCCGACGACGACGCCGAACTGGTGGCGCTGTGGGAGGCCTGCCGCGACATCCTGACCTTTTGGATTGGCCACGGTGTGCGCATCTTCCGGGTCGACAACCCCCACACCAAGCCCATGGTCTTTTGGGCCTGGGTCATCCCCGAGGTGCAGCGCGAGCACCCCGAGGTGCTGTTCCTGGCCGAAGCCTTCACCCGGCCCAAGGTGATGGCCAAGCTGGCCGAGGTCGGCTTCACCCAGAGCTACACCTACTTCAC
>JALZNY010000187.1 GCA_030857525.1 Actinomycetota bacterium | reverse complement strand
GCCGGTGTGCTCGTCAACGCCGAGCACGAACGCCTTCTCGGGGAGCTGCTCTTCCATGAGGGCCAGGCGGAACTCGCCCAGGTAGCAGTAGCGGGTGTCGTGGTTGCCCCCTTCGGCGTTGTCGTAGTGGGGTATCAGGGCCACACCGGGCAGGCCGGCTCGGGCCAGCAAGTCGAGTCCCTTCAGCCACCGTGGCTCCTCACCGGCCTTGTAGATCTCGTAGACCGGGACGGTGGCGGCCCCCAGCGTGAGGGCGGCGGCGCTGGCGAAGGTGACGCAGCCGCCGTGCTCGAGCTTGTCGCCGAGGGCGGCGGGTACGGGCGAGCCGGTCCAGTGGCGCAGGGCGTACGAGGGGCTACCCGGCCCGGCGAAGACGTAGCGGGCGGCCCGCAGGCGCGACAGTGCCCGCTCCGCGTCGAGCGTCGCTCCCTGGTCCGCCGAGCGCCACCTGGCCACCTCCACCTCCAGGCCCACGCTCTCCCCGAAGTACTGCACCGCCCGCTGGGCGAGAACCTCGACGTTGGCCTGGAAGCCGAAGGGGGTGTCGAGGACGACGGCGGGCACCGGGGGAGGTCCGAGGCGCTCGACGAGGCGGCGGTGGGTGGTGACCATGGTGGGGCTGGTCTCCCCCGATCCCATGATGGCCAGGAGGCGGGGTAGCCCGGTCGGAGGACTCATCCGAAGAACCCGTCCACGACCGTGTGGTGCAACAGGCTCGCTACCTCCTCGGGGTGGTGGGCGTGAAGGTCGTGGTCACCCCGCATCCAGTGCAGCCGACCTCGGGACAGCGCGGCCGCAGCCTGCTCGACCTGGCGCCGGCGATCTTCGGCGTCGTCGGAGGAGCCGGCCGAGGAGCCAGGCTGGGCGGGCACCAACAGCACGGGCACCTCGATCTCGCCGTAGCGGGACGAAGGCCGGTGCTCCCACAGGGCCTGGAGGATGGCGAGGTGGTGCTCGAGGCTGAGCCAGGGGGCCACGGTCCCATCGGCAAGGTGCTCGAAGCAGGCCAGGGCCCCGAGGATGCCCGGGTCGGACCAGTCCGGATGGTGGCTACGCAGGAGCGGCTCGATCTCGGAGAGCCGGCGGCCGGCCAGGGCCGGGGGCGCCAGCACCTCGACGCAGTCCGTCCAGTTGGGAAAGTCACGCTGCAGCTCGATCCATCCCCCGTCGATGCAAGCCACCCCCCGGGCCAGGTTGGGGAAGCGCCAGGCGGCCTCCAACACGACGTTGGCGCCCCAGGACTGGCCGACCAGCACCGGGCGGTCGAAGCCGAGCACCTCGACCACCCGGCTCAGGTCGTGGGTGAAGGTCGGGAAGTCGTAGCCGGCTTCGGGCTTGTCGCTGCGGCCGTGACCTCGCTGGTCGAGGGCGGCGACGGCGTGGCCCCAGGCGGCCAGATACGCAGCCACCTCGTCCCACAGGTGCAGGTTGGAGGCCAGCCCGTGGACGAGGAGGAAGGCGACGCCGTCGCCGTTGCCCTCCCCGTCACGGCGCTGCACGTTGAGGTATACGCCCTCGGCTACCGCCACCCGCTCCACCCGGACCTCCACCAGCCAGGACGGTACCGGTCCCTCCGACGGGAGCCGTGGAAGGTTCAACGCAGGCTGAATTGGCTACTACGGTAGGCGCGGTGGGGACGCGCCGCCTGCTCGCCGCCGCCGGCCTGGCCTACCTGGCGGGAACGATCCCCTCGGCCGACTTGGCCTGCCGGGCGGCCACCGGGGGCGCGACCGACCTGCGCAGCATCGGCAGCCGTAACCCGGGGGCCAACAACGCCATCAAGTTCCTCGGTCCCCGCTGGGGCTATGCCGTGATGGCGGCCGACATCGCCAAGGGTGCCTTGGGTTGCACGGTCGGCCGGGTGCTGGCGGGAGGGACCGGAGCGCATGTGGGTGGGGTGGCCGCCGTGGTCGGTCACTGCTTCCCCGTCGCCAACGGCTGGCGGGGGGGCAAGGGCGTGGCCACCAGCGTGGGCCAGTGCGCCGCCACCTTCCCGGTGTGGTCGGTCGTCGACCTGCTGGTGGCCTGGGCGGGGGCTGTGCTGCCCTGGTGGAAGCGCCGCCACGTGGGGGCCACCGTCGTCTCGTCGTCGGTCTGGGTGGCCGCCTCGGCCTTGTGGTGGCGGCGAGGTTGGCCCAACCTCTGGGGGCCGGCGCCCACCGTCGCCATGCCCCTGGCCGCCGCCGCCACCAGCGCCGTCATCCTGTACCGCCTGGCCACCGAGCCCCCACCTCTCCCACCCCCGCCCGGTCCTGAGACGCCGCCCGATGCCGGCGACCGGGAGCCTCTCGTTCCCGTCCCCTCCCTGCCCACGCTGGCGGCCGAGGCGGAGCTGGAGGTGGAGCCGACGTGATCGGCCTGGTCACCGACTCCAACGCCCAGCTCCCGCCCGAGCTCATCGAGCGCTACCACGTGGAGGTCGTCCCCCTCTCGGTGATCGTCGACGGCGAGACGTTCCTCGAGGGGGTCGACCTCGACGCCGACGGCTTCTACGCCCGCTTCGAGGGAGGGGGCCGCCCGGAGGTCTCCACCGCCCAGCCCAGCCCCGGCCGCTTCGCCCAGGTGTTCGAGGAGCTGGCCGGAAGGGGCGTCACCGAGATCCTGGCCGTCCACGTCGGTTCGTCGGTCTCGGGGACGCTCAACAGCGCCCGCCTGGCCGCGGCCGACTCGCCGGTGCCCGTACGCATCGTCGACACCGGCACGGCCAGCTTCGGTGTGGCCTGCTGCGTGTGGGAGGCCGGCGAGGTGCTCGGTGCCGGCGGGACGCTCGACGAGGCGGCGACGGTGGCCGAGGGGGTGGGCGAGACGGTGGGCACGGTCTTTACCGTCGGCGCCCTCGATCTGGCCCAGGCCGGCGGTCGCTTGGCGGCTGGCGCCGGAGGAAGCGGGGAGGGCATCCCCGTGCTCACCATGGAAGGGGGCCAGATGCGGGTGTTGAGTCGGGTGGACGGCCTGGCAGGAGCGGTGGAGGCGATGGTCGAGGTGGTGGTGGCCGCTTCGTCCCCGGTGGGTGGGCGGGGATTGCGGGTGGCCGTCGGCACGGCCGACTTGGCCACGGCTCCACTGGCTCAGGCCCTGGAGGAGCGCCTGGCCGTCAGCGGGGAGGTGCGGGAGCTCGTGCGCTACCGGATCGGGCCGAGCGTGGGGGCCCACACCGGTCCGGGCACCAGCGGCGTCTTCTTCTATCCGGCTGGTTCCTACCTCCCAGGCTGAGCGACGGGGACCGGCGCCCAAGGGGAATCGGCTACCACTGTGATGGGGCCCGATGACGATGCCACAGCCCCATGCCCTCGAGGCTGATCGGCCCACTGAGCCCCCACCAGCGTCGCCATGAGGATGGCGACCAGGGCCAGGTAGTAGAGGCGGTGGGTGCGGAGCCAGCCGACCTCGGTGGCGTCGTCGCCCACCTGGTCGCTCGGCGGCCGGATCCAAGGGCTGGGCTGCATCGTGGTCACACCTGTTCTTCGGCACGCGTATGAGCGGGACCTTTCTCTCCGCTCAGTCCGAGAGGGCGGCCACCATCGACTCGAGGAGGAACCCCAGGTAGCCGTAGACGGCCAGGGCATGGGCCTCGGGGTCGTCGGGCTCGGGGACGAGGTCGGTCTCCTCGCTGACGTCGAGGCGGGTGCCCAGCACCAGGCGCAGGTCGTTGACCGCACCCATCCAGGCCAGGAGGTCCTCCTCGTCGAGCCGGGTGGCCTGGAGGGTCTCCTCCACGGTGTCGAGGGCGGCCCGGCGCCGAGCCAGCAGGTCGTCGTGCACCATCGACCGGTACTCCAAGTCGCGGCGCTCGTCGTCGGGGTAGGCGGCGGGGAACAGGCGGCGCAACGTCGGGTCCTTGACCCCGCCGGCGTCGGTGTCGGCCTCCAGGGCGGCCCGGAGCTGGGCGGCCAGCGAGGCCAGGAGCCGGCGCTCCTGTTCGGAGAGGCGCATCTCGAAGTCGCCCTTGCGGGTGCGTCGGACCGGACCCTTGAACATCATCAGTCGTGCTGCATGGTGGCCCACAGCCCGTGCTCGTGGAGGCGGAACACGTCGAGCTCGCACTTCTCCCGGCTCCCGTTGGCCACCACCGCCCGGCCTTTGTGGTGCACGTCGAGCATGAGCTTGGTGGCCTTGTCC
>JALZNY010000186.1 GCA_030857525.1 Actinomycetota bacterium | reverse complement strand
TCTCCAGCACCGTCACCTCCACGCCCAGGCGGTGCATGGCCTGAGCCAGCTCGATGGTGATGGGACCACCGCCGATCATGGTGATCGACGCAGGCGGGTGCTCGAGGGTGAACACGTTCTCGTTGGTGAGGAAGCCGGTCTGGGCCAGCCCGTCGATGGCCAGCGATGACGGGCGGCTGCCCGTGCACAGCAACACGAAGCGGGTGGACAAGCGGCGATCGCCCACGCCCACGGTGTGGGGATCGATCAGGCGGGCCTCGCCCCGGATGATCTCGATGCCGAGCCGCTCGAAGCGCTCGGGGCTGTCGTCGGTGGCGCCGATGCGGTCCTGCACGGCCCTCACCCGCGCCCAGACCGCGGCGGTGTCCACGTCGGGTTCGACGGCGGGCAGGCCCCACCGGTCGCCCGTGCGCATGGCCTGTGCGACCCGGGCTGAAGCGATCAGCGCCTTGCTCGGCACGCAGCCGGTCCACAGGCACTCGCCGCCGACGCGGTCGCGTTCGACGACCGCGACACGCAGCGGGAGCGAGGCCGCGAACTCGGCCGCCACCATGCCGCCGGAACCCATTCCGACCACGACCAGGTCGTAGCGGTGGCCCCGTCCCATGGCGCGAGCCTACGCTGCGGCCATGACCGACCCCCGTCTCGAGGACCACGCTGTCGGCGTGGAGTTGCAGCTCACCGAGCTTGTCGAAAAGCGCGAGCGGGCCCGAGTCCAGGGGCGTAGCGAGCGGGTCGCGGAGCTGAGCCCCGAGATCGAGGCGCTCCAGGCCGAGTTGGCGGCCACGGCCGAGCGCATCGCCGTCGAGCACTTCGACTCCCCTGAGATAGCCGGTGACGAGGAGGAGGACGCGCCTCATGCTCCGATGGGACCGGCGCCGGCCTCGTAGCATCACCGCCATGGCCACCGCTTCCCCTTCGCCCACGCCCAACCCCGACGCCATGAAGTACACCCTCGACGGGCCCCTGGCCTCGCCCATGAACGTGGCCAGCGCCGAGGCGGCGGCGGCCGAGGGCAACGAGTTCGCCGTCGCCGTCTTCGCCGTCGAAGGCGTGGCGTCGGTGTTCGGCACCGCCGACTTCGTCACCGTGACCCGCCGCCCGGGGGCCGAGTGGGGGCCCATCACCGCCGCGGTCCAGGCCGCGGCCGCCGAGCACCTGTAGACACCCCGGCCGCTGATGGAGGTGCAGGAGGTGGCGGTCGAGGCCACCTACGACCTGCGGCGGCGTGTCCTGCGGGAGGGGGAGCCCGAGGCCAGCGTGTGCTTCGAGGGCGACGACGCGCCCGGCGCCTTTCACCTGGCCGTGCTCGACCACGATCACCGCCCCCTGGCGGTAGCCACGGCTCTGCCCGCCGCCCTACCCGCCGAGCTGTCCCCCGGGGTCGAGCCCGCCACCGAGGCGGTGGCCGGCCGTCACTCCCCGATCCGGACGTGGCGGAGCCGGACATGGCGTGTGCGGGGCATGGCCGTCGAGCCCGCTCTTCAGGGCCAGGGCCTGGGCACCAGGTTGCTCGACGCCGTGGTGGTCGAGGCCCGCTCCCGCGGCGCCCAGGCCCTGTGGGCCGCAGGACGCGATACTGCCCTCGGCTTCTACGACCGACGGGGATGGTCGGTGGAGGGCGAGGGCTACCCGGCTGCGGGCGACCTCCCCCACCACACCGTGGTGCTCGAACTGATGCGCTGACAGGCGGACGTCCGTTACGGTGCCAGCGACGGCCGGTACCGTCGAGTGCGGTGGAGCAGTGGCAACGACCCGGCGATCACCTGGTCGTGAGCCCAGGGTGTCGCATACCGCTGTCGGAGCTGCGCTGGCGCTTCAGCCGCAGCGGCGGACCCGGGGGTCAGCACGCCAACACCTCGGACACCCGTGTCGAGGTCGTGTTCGACGTGGCCGGTTCTCCGTCGCTCGGCCCTCGCCAGCGCCAGCGTCTCTTGGAGCGCCTCGGGCCCGAGGTGCGGGCCCTGGCCGCCGACGAGCGCTCCCAGCTCCGCAACCGGGCCCTGGCCCTCGATCGCCTGCGCATGCGCCTGGCTGAGGCCCTGATCACCGCCACGCCCCGGCGAGCGACCCGACCCACGCGCGGGTCCCAGCGCCGGCGCCTCGACGCCAAGGGTCGCCGGTCTGAGACCAAGCGGCTGCGACGCCCGCCTTCCGATTGACCTCTCCCGACGACCCTCAGGCTGCCGTGATGTCGTCCAGCCGACGGATGCGCACCACGTCGGCGGTGCGGAAGCTGGCCAGGCGTACGCTCCAGGAGTCGACCACCCGCCGGCCGGCGTCGGTGCGAAAGAATGTCGTCAGTGGGCCTTCGAGCTGGTAGGTGTCAGCCCCGGACACCACCTCATCGGCCCCGTCGCTGATGGTCACCTCGTAGCCCATGAGGCCATCATGGAGCGGATCGCCTGGGGGCATCCAGAGGGAGAACCCTGTGAATTTCGAGTGGACGAGCAACGAGATCGCCACCGCCGAGGCCGAGCTGGTGCGACGAGCATCCGGCTTGGCCCCGCTGGTCGAGCGCTGGGGCCCGTGCACCCTCCCCTCGCGGCGCGAACCGGTCGCCGGGCACTTCGAGGCCCTGGCCTCGAGCATCGTCTACCAACAGCTCGCCGGTCGGGCGGCGGCGGCCATCTGGGGCCGGGTGCAGGGCCTGGCGCCCGGCGCCTTTTTGGCTGAGCGGGTGGTCCTCCTGCAGCCGCAAGCCCTGCGGTCGGCCGGGTTGTCGGGGGCCAAGGCGGCGGCGGTGGCCGACTTGGCGGCCCGAGTGGTGGGCGGGGCCCTCGACTTGGACCAGGTCGCCGCCCTCGACGACGAGGAGGTGATCGCCCGTCTGAGCGAGGTGCGGGGGATCGGGCGTTGGACGGCCCAGATGTTCCTGATCTTTCGCCTCGGACGGCTCGACGTGTGGCCCGCGGGCGACCTCGGGGTGCGTCGGGGCTACGCCGTGATCCACGAGCTCGACGAGGCCCCCGGCCCGACCGCCCTGGAGGCGTTGGGCGACACCTTTCGCCCGTGGCGCTCGATCATGGCCTGGTACTGCTGGAGAGCGTTGGACACCTCCCCGGCAAGGGTCTGAGGGAGCACGCATGAACATCGAGTTCAATGCCTCGGAGCGCTCCAGCCTCGGCGTGGAGATGGAGCTGGAGATCGTCGACCTGGCCACACGGGAGCTGCACAGCGCCGCCACCGAGATGCTGACCGTCATGGGGCAGGGCCATCCTGGGGGCGAGCACCCCAAGGCCAAGCACGAGCTGTTCGAGTCGACCGTGGAGATCATCACCGGGATCTGCACCACCGTGGCCGAGGCCCGGGCCGACCTGGAGGCGACGCTGGCCGAGCTCAACGGCCACTGCGCTCCCCGGGGACTGGCGCTGATGTGCTCGGGCAGCCACCCCTTCACCCATTGGGGCACCCAGGAGGTGAGCCCCAACCCTCGCTACCACCAGCTCGTCGAGGAGATGCAGTGGCTGGCCCGGCGCCTGCAGATCTTCGGCATCCACGTCCACGTCGGGGTGCGCTCCGCCGAGAAGGCCATCGTCATCGCCAACGGCCTGCTGACTTACCTCCCGCACCTGCTCGCCCTGTCGGCCTCCAGCCCCTACTGGATGGGCCAGGACACGGGCCTGGCCTCGTGTCGCTCCAAGGTGTTCGAGGCGCTGCCCATGGCCGGCCTACCTCACCAGCTGGCCGACTGGGGGGAGTTCGAGCGGTTCATGACCACGCTGGTACGTTCCAAGGCCATCACCTCCATCCGCGAGGTCTGGTGGGACATCCGCCCGCACCCCGACTTCGGTACCGTGGAGCTGCGGGTGTGCGACGGGCTGCCTCGCCTGAGCGAGGTCGCCTCGGTGGCGGCGTTGACCCAGTGCCTGGTCGAGTGGATGGACACCGCGTTTGACCGAGGGCATCCGGTGGTGCCCCCCAGCGCCTGGGTGGTACGGGAGAACAAGTGGAAGGCGGCACGCTACGGCATGGAGGCTGAGATCATCGTCGACGAGGATGGGAACCTCCGGCCCCTGCGCGACGAGCTGGCCGGGCTGGTCGACGAGATGGCGCCCGTGGCTCGAGAGCTGGGCTGTGCCGAGGAGCTGGCCGATGTCCGGGCCATGGTGGATGACGGTCCCAGCTACGTGC
>JALZNY010000016.1 GCA_030857525.1 Actinomycetota bacterium | reverse complement strand
CGGCGCCAGATGGCGCCCAGCACCGGGCTGGCCAGCCGCCAGGGGAAGGCCAGCTCCTCTTGCCAGGTGACGCGAGTGCGCTCACCCCGATCGAGGCGTTCGAGGGTGAACCGGCCCGTGCCGGTGACGAGGCCGCGATGGGCAACCCCGATGAGACGCCCTTCCTCCCACTCGGTGACGTCCATGCGGTCGGTGAGGCGGAACGGCCCTACGCGGGTGTCGCACTCGAAGCTGACGCCCACGCCGTGGCGCTGCGGCGTGGTGAAGCGGATGGTCTCGGCGTCGGCCATCCACTCGACGTGTGACGACACGTCAGCCAGGTGGGGCCACACGTCCTGGGGACGGGCGGCGATCACGGTGGTGATTCTCACGTAAGGATGGCGGCCACCACCGCCAGGTCGTCGACGAGGGCGGCCAGGGCTGCGTCTCGCTGGTCGTCGTGCGTGCGCAGGATCGACGATGGGTGCACCGTGGCCAGCACCCTGGGGGCCAGCGCCGAATCGACGAAGCGACCTCGGTCCCGGCTCACCCGGAAGCCACTGCCGAGCAGGGCCTTGGCCGCGGTGGCGCCCAGGGCCACCAACACCTCGGGTTGCACCGCCGCCAGCTCGGCGTCGAGCCACGGACGGCAGGCCGCTTGCTCGGCGGCGTTGGGGCTCTGGTGGAGGCGGCGTTTGCCTCGCGGCGTCCACTTGAAGTGCTTGACGGCGTTGGTGACGTAGGCCTGTTCCCGGGCGATGCCGGCGGCCTCGAGGGCCTGATCGAGGATCCGGCCGGCGGGACCGACGAAGGGAGCGCCTTGACGATCCTCGACGTCGCCGGGCTGCTCGCCCACCAGCATCACGCGGGCCGACTGCGGGCCGGCCCCGAACACGCTCTGGGAGGCCTGTTCCCACAGATCCCACGCACGGCAACCAGCGACAGCCTTGGCCAGGTCGTCCAGGGACGACGGCTCGGGCACCGGCGCCTCGGGCACCGGCGCCTCGGTCAGGCTGAGCTGGCGGCCGTCGCTGCCCATGGCCTGCACGTTCTCCGACCACCAGGAAGCACCAGGCCAGGGTAGCCGTGCCTGCCTGGCCTGGTCGGGCGAGGGGAATGTTCTGGCGGACATAATCGCCCACTCCAATTAGCATGTAGAGATGACGCCACCGGCTGAGGAGACGTGGGTCGCCCTGTGCGACGGTCCGCTGCCCGTCACCTCGGTCACCGAATGGGTGGGGGACCGTCCCGATTGCGGTGGGGTTGTTGTGTTCAGCGGCTTGGTGCGCGACCACGCCGAAGGCCGTAGCGGTGTCTCCGGCCTGGAGTACGAGGCCTACGCCGAGCAGGTGGAGCCCCGGCTGGCGGTGGTGGCCGAGGAGGCCCGGCTGCGATGGCCCGACCTCGGGCGCCTCGCACTGTTGCACCGGGTTGGCTGGCTGGGGATAGGGGAAGCGGCCGTGGTCGTCGCCGCCAGCGCACCGCATCGCGGCCACGCCTTTGACGGCGCTCGCTTCTGCATCGACACGCTCAAAGAGTCGGTCCCCATCTGGAAGAAGGAGACCTGGGCCGGAGGCAGCGACTGGGCGCCCGTCGCTGAGCGTTCAGCGGGGGAGCGTTCGCCGGGGGTGGCGGCGCCGTGAGCGGCCTGATCTTCCTCGTCGCCGCCCTGGCCGTCAGCCTGATCGGCTCGGTCGTCTTGTGGCTGTACCACCGCCAGCCCACCTCCATCTACCAGGGGATCGACGACTTCAGCCGGGAGATGCGGGCGTTGGCCCCCGAGGAGGAGGGGTCGGCCACCAGTTCAGTCCGCCGGCGTCCCCCACGGCGACGTTGACGCGGTAGTGGCTCGCGACCTCGCCATCGACCTGGGTACGGCCAACACCCTCGTCTACGCCAAGGGCCAGGGCATCGTCCTCAACGAGCCGTCGGTCATCGCCCTCAACGTCAAGACCGGCGACGTGTTGGCCATGGGCCACGAGGCGTGGCAGATGATCGGACGTACTCCGGGCTACATCCAGGCCGTGCGCCCCCTGCGCAAAGGCGCCATCACCGACTTCGACGTCACCCAGCGCATGATTCGCCTGCTGCTCAACCGGGCCGGGGTCAGCCGCTTCAACCGGCCCCGGGTGGTGATCTGCGTCCCATCGGCCATCACCGAGGTGGAGCGCCGAGCCGTCACCGAAGCGGCCCGGCGGGCCGGGGCGGCCGACGCCCAGCTCATCGGCCAGCCCATGGCCGCGGCCATCGGCGCCGGCCTTCCGGTCAACGAGCCCTTCGGCAACATGGTGGTCGACATCGGGGGTGGGACCTCGGAGACGGCGGTCATCTCGCTCGGCGGCATCGTGGCCCTGCGGGCCATCCGGCTGGGCTCGTTCGACCTCGACTACGCCATCCAGTCGTACGTGAAGCGGGAGTACGGCATCGCAGTGGGGGAGCGCACGGCTGAGGACATCAAGGTCGCCATCGGCTCGGCCTGGCCCACCCAGGACGAGATCAAGGCCGAGGTGCGAGGGCGCGACCTCATGAGCGGGCTGCCCAAGACGGTGATCCTTTCGCCCGGCGAGGTCCGGTCGTCCATCGACGACCAGGTCAGCGCGGTGTGCGACTCCGTGGTGTCGTGCCTGGGCCAGGCCCAGCCCGAGCTGGCCCAGGACCTCATCAACCACGGCATCCACCTGGTGGGCGGCGGCGGGATGCTGCGGGGGCTCGACCAGCGCATCGCCGAGGAGACCAACGTGCCCGTGCACCTGGTCGACGCCCCGCTCGAGTGCGTGGTGCTCGGCGCCGGCCGCTGCATCGAGGCCTACGACGACCTCAAGACCATGTTCATGTAGTGCGCAGTTGGGACGGTGTCGCGTCAGGCCTGCTGAAGCGGAGCAGGTCCTCCGCCGCTTGGCGTACCTGCCAGTCACGGTCGCCGGTGGCCTGGGTCAGGGCGGCGTCGACGTCGGCACCGCTGAAGGGGGCGAGGGCGATGACCGCCCGGCGGCGCACGGTGGCCCGGTCGTGCGTGGCGGCCAGCACCGCCGGTAGCCCGTCCGGATCACCGATGGCCCCGAGAGCGGCGACCGCAGCCTCCCGGCACAGTGGGTCACGGTGGTCGGTCACCACCGCCGACAGGCCGGCAACGGCATCCGGATCGGCCGGGCTTCGTTCCCCACAGGCGTAGGCGGCCGCTTCCACCACCGTGGCATCGTCGTCGGCCAACAGGGCGGCCAGGGGGACGCTGCGGTTGGGCACGGCGAGGACGACGGCCCGGCGACGTACGGCCGGCGATGGGTCGGCCAGGGCGGCGGCCAGCGTCGTCGCTCCGAGCATGTCCATGCGGGCCAGGGCGGCCAAGGCGGTGGCCCGGGTGGCGGCGTCGGGGTGTCCGAGCAGTACCAGGGCGAGGCCAGCGTCTCCCTCGTGGCCGGCAATGGCCGCCGCTCGACGGGCGGCGATCGGCCCGAACGGCTCGTCGATCACGTGACACCCGAGGACAACGACGATGATGATGGCGACGACGCCCGGAACGAGGCGACCACGGCGAGGCGGATGACCAGCGTGAACACTGCGATGACGAGGGTACCGGTGTCCGGCCCCGGCGGCCCGAACGATGCGACTCCTCGCCCTCGCGCTGGTTGGCGGGGGCGTGGGGCGGTGGCCGCGGTCGTCGCCCTGGTGGTCGGGCTCGGGGCGAGCCTGGTGGAGATCCCGTACCTCGCCATCTCACCCGGCTCCGCCGTAGAGGTGGGTCCGCTCGTCGAGGTGACCGGTGGGCCGAACTTCGCCCCCGAGGGTGAGATCTACCTGGTCACGGTCCGCCTGGCTCAGGTCACCCTGGTTGGCGCACTCCGGGGTTGGCTCGATCCCAGCGTCGAGGTGGTTGCCCGGGGCCGAATCGTGCCCCCCGACCTCATGGTCGAGGAGCTACGGGACATCAACCTCGCCCAGATGGAGGGGTCGAAGCGCCAGGCGCTTGGGGTGGCCTTCGAGGAGCTGGGCTATGACGCCATCTCGGGGACCGGCGCCGAGGTGGTCCAGGTCGAGGTCGGGTCGCCGGCCGGCGGTGCTCTGGTGGCCGGGGACACGATCGTCGGCCTCGATGAGGCCGCCGTGACCACCCACCACGACGTCGTCGAGACCCTGGGCCAACGCCCGCCGGGCGCCCGGGTCGACCTGGTGGTCGATCCGCCCGGCGCGGGGGAGCAGCGCACGGTGGCGCTCACCTTGGCCGCCAGCGTTGACGACCCTGGTATCCCCTTCCTCGGGGCCACGCTGGGAACCCGCCAGCCCCGCTTCGAGCTCCCCTTCGACGTCGACATCGCCTCCGAGCACATCGGCGGTCCCTCGGCCGGGCTGGCGTTCACCCTCGAGGTCCTCGACGTCCTGACCGAGGGTGAGCTCACCGGTGGTCAACGGGTGGCCGCCACCGGCACCGTCGAGCTCGACGGTTCGGTGGGGGTGGTGGGTGGGGTGGTCCAGAAGACCGCCGCGGCCGTCGAGGAAGGCGTCCAGCTCTTCCTCGTTCCCCTGGAGGAGGCCGCCGAGGCACGCCGCCGGGCCGGCGACGATGTGGTGGTCGAAGGGGTGGATAGCCTCGCGGGGGCGCTCCGGGCGCTGGCCGACCACGGCGGGGAACCGCTTATCCCGCCACCGTAGACAAAAAAGAATTCGCTTCAGTGCTCGGGGGAACGTGCCGATAGGAAGAAGGATGTCCCTTCTACGAGTGGTGAGGAGCCAGCCTTGAGCGCGGCGTCTGCACAACTCGGGTTCGCGGCCGAGTTCGTGCTCTTCCTGGCCGCGGTGGCCGGGCTCGGCGTCGTCGTGCGGGGCAAGCTCCTGGCCGGGGAGCGACAGGGCCAGCTCCTCCTGGCCCTGGGCTTCATCGCCGTGGGCGTGGCCGCGTTCCTCCACGGCTCGCTCCTCCAGGACGATCCGGCCGCTCCCGGCGTGGTGGTCACCCGCCTGGTCGGACTGGTCCTGCTCGGGGCCGGGTCGTTGCGCTCGGGCGACGTCGCCCCCCGCCGCCAGGTGGGACTCGCCCTCGGGCTGCTCCTCGTAGCCGAGTTGGCGACGGTGCTGTCACCGTTGGCCGGCATCGACTGGGTGGCCGACACGGCTCGGGCCGCCGGCGCCCTCGGGCTGGGAGCGGCCCTGTTCACCGCCAGCCAACGCTCGATCTCAGCTCGGGTGGCGGCCAGCGCCACGGGCACCATCCTCTTGGTGGTGCTGGCCGTCTCGGTGGCGCTCTCGGCCGTGGTGATCGACAACGTCGAGGATGAGGCCCTGTTGCGCATTGAGTCCCGGGCCGGCGCCGAGGCGGCCGAGATCGAGCGGGCGGCCAACGACGCCGTCCTCAGCGCCAAGCTGGCCGCCCTGGTCCTCAGCTCCTCGGACGATCCCGAGAGCATCTCTCGCCTGCTCACCCTGGCCGAGGACCCGAGCTCCGAGGACGGGGCCCTGGCCTCCAACGAGCTGGTCGCCGATCTGGGGGCCATCGCCGACAACCTCGTCTTCCAGGGCGCCATCCTCACCTACGTGACCCCCAAAGGCATCGTGATCGACGGCGTGGGGGTCGACAGCCCCAACGTGCAGGTCGACATCTCCGGCTCCGACGTCGTGCGCGACACCCTTGCCGCCGAACAGGGCGACCGCGGCGCCCCGGCGGTGGTGGGCGGCGAGGCCCTGGCCGCCGCGGCCTCCCCGGTCCGGGTGACCACTCGGGGCCAATCCCGCTTCGTGGGGGTCGTCTTCGCCGCCGAGCCCTTCGACCAGGGGTACCTGGCCGTGCGCAAGGACAACGACCGAAGCCTGAGCCTGGCCCTGGTCGGCCGCGACGATGTCCTGGCCAGCGCCGGGGCCCAGCCCGCGACCTCGACGCTCACCAGCGCCGCTCGGGAGGTGCTCGACAGCGGCGAGCCGACCCGGCGCGTGGTCAACGACCTGTTCGTGGCGGCCAACCCGGTGCTCGGGGGCACCGAGCCCGTCTTCGCCGTGGTTGTGTCGGCTCCCACCACGCTGGTGGCCACCACCCGCCAGCAGCTGTTCGGGACGCTGTTCCTGGTGGCGTTGGGCGCCGCCCTGGTCGCTCTCGTGTTGGCCGCCCTGGTGGGCGAGCGCATCGGAGCGGGCCTGCGCCGTCTGACGCAGTCGGCCGAAGAGATCCGCGGAGGGAACCTGGGCGCCCGGGCCGGGCTGCCTCCGGGTGACGAGCTGGGCACTCTGGGCGGCGCCTTCGACTCCATGGCCGCGGCGCTTGGCACCATCACCGACGAGCTGCGGGAGTCGGCGAACGACGAGGCCCGCCTGCGCGGTCGCCTCGAGGCGGTGGTCGCCGGCATGGGCGAGGCGCTCATGGCCGTCGACGCATCCGGCACCGTCACCGACTTCAACGCCGCGGCCGAGGAGCTGTTCGACCGTCCCTCAGCCGAGGTCTGCATCGCGCCGGTCAGCGAGCTGTCGCTGCTCGGGCCCCAGGGTGAAGATCTCACCACCCGCATCGCCTTCCCCCGACTCGAGCCCTGGAGCACCACGGCCACGGTCGTGCGCCGTGACGGGAGTCGAGTGCCCGTCGCCGTCTCGTGCGGCGCCGTGCGGGGCACGGGCGGCGAGATGATCGGTGGGGTCGTGGTGCTGCGCGACCTCCGGCCCGAACGCGAGGTCGAACGCATGAAGACGGAGTTCTTGGCCAACATCAGCCATGAGTGGAAGACACCGCTGACCCCGATCAAGGGGTACGCATCGATGTTGTCCACCCGGTCGCTCTCCAAGGAGAAGACTCAGGACTTCGCGGCGGAGATCCTCGTAAGCGCGGGCAAGCTCGAACGGGTCATCAGTCGCCTGGTGAACTTCGCCACCGTCTCCGCCGGCCGCCTCGACCTGCACACCAACCCCGTGCCGGTACAGGCCCTGCTCGACGACGCAGCCACGCGCTGGGAGGATCGGATGGGCCAGGGCCACACCTTGGTGCTCCAGGTCCCCCCCGGCGTTCCCGATCTGGAGGGTGACCGGCGCTACCTCGACCAGGTGGTGGACGAGCTCATCGACAATGCCCTCAAGTACTCCCCCGCTGGGGGTGACGTCACCGTCTCGGCCCGGGCCGGGGGACGGGCCGGCAACGGATCACGACCGTATGTGGAGGTGTCGGTTAGCGACGAGGGCGTGGGAATCCCGCCCGAACGCCTCGGCACCATCTTCGGCGAATTTGCCCAGGGCGACGGATCGGCCACGCGCGAGTTCGGTGGGCTGGGTCTGGGCCTGGCCTTGGTGCGCCACATCTGCGAAGCCCACGGAGGGACCTTGACGTGCCGTTCCCAACCTGGTGAGGGCTCCACCTTCACCATCGCCCTGCCGGCCATCAGGCCGAGCGTGCGCGCCGGGAACCGTCGGTCCCTGCGGGCGCAGCGATGACCGTTCCCGTCCCGATCCGCCTGCTGGCGTTGCTCAACGCCGCCGTGCTGACGTTCGCCTTGGTGGTCACCGCCACCGGTGTTCCGGGCCCGAGCGCCCCCGATGAGCAGGCCACCCTGGTTCTGGACGGCACGGCCGAGATCGACGGGAGCGACGGACTTCGGCGAGTGGATAGCGGAGACCATGGCCTCGTCGCCGGCGAGCGGGTCGAGATGCTTTCGGGGGAGGCGGTCATGCGCCTGCCGGGCCAGGGAGCCCTCGAGCTGCGAGCCGGCCCTGATGGCGGGTCGCACGTCGAGGTGGGCGCCATCCCCATCGTGGAGGACGGTGACGTTCTGGTCCTGGCCGCTGAGGAGGAGCTGGTGGTCGACGCTGGCGGCGCCCGCCTCTCCTTGATCGATGGCGCGGCCCGCATCTCCCGCTCCACCGGCGCCACCTTCGCCGTCTACGGCGGACGAGCCAATGTCCTCTCGGGAGGCCGAACCCTCGAGGGCGGCCTTCCGCCGCTGCGCCAGGTCGTGGTCACCGAAACGGGGATGCTGCCGCTCAGCGTCAGCCCGCTGCGCTTCGGCGAACCCCCGGATCCCTGGGACAGGCGGTTCCTGGGCGAGGCCATCGAGGTCGAGGCCACCCTGGAACGAAGCTCCACTGGTTTTACCAGCTCCCTGCGCGAGGACTTCGTGCCCGACGTCTTCTTCTACCAGGCCGTGCTGCCCGGCCTGCTCCGCCAGACCGCTTTCGACCAGGCCTTGCTCAACGAGCAGGAGCGTCCGGTGGGCGAGACCCTGGTGGGGGCGGCCGTGGCCCTGGTGGGCCGGCGGGGCGACTTCGCCACGCGCTGGGACGAGGTGTTCGACCTGCGCACCGATGGTGCCGGGTGGGGTGTGGTCGCGGCCGATCAGGACGCCCCGAGGGCCGCCCTGCTGGCCGCCTTGGACGGAGCGGTGGCCCGCTCCCCGTTGCTGTTCTCACCTCCGTCGACCGAGGAGGTCTTCCAGCCCAGGCCACTGCCGGTCCGACGGCCTCTGGCACCGTTGCCCCCGCTCGCCCCGCCGGTCGTGCGGCCGATCCCGCCCGGCCCTGCGTCGCCGACGCGCCCGCCCCCGCCCCCGTCGCCGACGTCCGGGCCTGCTCCGACCGACGACGACGATGGCCTCCTCGAGCCGGTGGTCGACCCGTTGGCCGAGTTGCTCGACGGCGTGCTCGACGGCCTCGGTGGCGTGACCGACAGTTTGCTCTAGAGGTACTGGGGTATCCGCCAAGTCCGGGCCCCGCCCTCCTACCATGACCGGCGTGAACGATGTTGCGCTCGGCGCCGAGGAGGTGGCCGCCAAGGAGTTTCCGGTGGCTTTTCGGGGCTTCGCACAGCACGAGGTGCGGGCGTTCCTCGCCCAGGTGGCCGCTGAGCTGGCTGCGGCCCGGGAGCGTGAGCGGCTGCATCGCGAGCGGCTGGAGACGGCGGAGGCCCGAGCCGCCTCGCATGCGTTCACCGACGAGGAGATCGAGGTGGCGCTCGGCCAGGAGGCGGGCCGGGTGCTGCATGCGGCCCGGGAGGCGGCGGCGGAGATCCGGACGCGAGCGGAGGAGCAGGTCGCCCGACTCGTGCGGGACGCCAGCGGAGAGGGCAGCCGGGCTCAACAGGAGTCCGAGTCACTTCTGGCGCTGCGGACCGAGGAGGCCGAGCGGATCGCGGTGGAGATCCAGACCCAGGCTCAGGCCGCGGCCGAAAAGGAGCTCGAGGAGGCCAAGGCCCGGGGGCGGGAGATGGTGGCCGAGGCCCAGGCTGTGCGCGAGCGGGTGTTGAAGGACCTGGCTCGGCGCCGGCGGGTGGCCCACCAGCAGCTCGAGCAGCTTCGGGCCGGCCGGGAGCGGCTGTTGGAAGCCTACCGGGTGGTGCGCAGCACGCTCGACGAGGCCACCCGGGAGCTGAGCGTGGCCGAGGCCGAGGCTCGGGCGGCGGCGGAGACCGCGGCCCTGCGGGCCGGGTCGCTACCCGAGCCGACCGTTGATCAGCTCGAGGCCGAGCTGCTCGGTGCCCGAGACATCAGCTTCGGCCCCGTGCGGATGCGCTCCGTCTCGCCCTCAGCCCCGGCGGTGGAGCCGGAAGTGGAGGCAGAGCCGGAAGTGGAGGCGGAGGCGGAGGTCGCCGACGAGCCCGAGTTGGTGCTGGCCCCTGAGGTCGAGGAACTGGGAGCGACAGAACCGGCGATTGCCGACGAGGTGCTTTTGGTTGAGGAGGCAGGGGACGACCTCGCCGAGGGATCCGAGGTCGCCGACGAGCCTGAGGACGCCGGGGGGTCCGATATGGCCGGCGCCGCCGGGGAGGAGGAGGCCCCTCGGGGGGTCGAGGAGCTCTTCGCCCGACTGCGGGCCGAGCGGGCGGCGACGGTTGCCCAGGCCGAGGCCACCCTCGCCGGGGCACCTTCGACGCCCGAACCTCTCCCAGCATCGATCGGGTCCGAGCCGTCGACCAACGGCAGTGTCCCGATGCCGTCCGCCTCGGTCGAACCGGCGATGCCCGGTAGCGATGACGAAGACCTGCTCCAGGCCCGCGACGCTGAGCTGGAGTCGGTGGATCGCTCGTTGGTCAAGGCGCTCAAGCGGGCCCTGGTCGATGAGCAGAACGAGGTGCTCGATGTCCTGCGCCGCAAGGGGGGCGGTGTCCCCCTGGACGAGCTCCTTCCCGGGCCCAGCAACCACACCGCTCGCTACCTGGCCGTGGTTGGTCCCGAGCTGCGCGCTGGCGCGATCCAGGGCGCCGGGGGCGACCACGAGGCCGCGTCGGTCGACGATCTCGCCGTCGGCCTCGCCGCTGAGGTGGCCGAGGATCTGAGGGTCCGGCTCCAGCGGGCACTGGAAGCCGCCGACGGCGACGTGGCCCCCGTGGTCGAAGGCATCTCGTCGGCCTATCGCGAGTGGAAGACCAAGGCTGAGTCGCTGGCTCGCCATCACACCACGGCGGCCCACTCGAGAGGCCGCTTCGCCGCCGCGCCGTCTGGTCGTCTGCGCTGGGTGGTCGACGGTGAGGAAGGGCCTTGTCCCGACTGCGACGACAACGCTCTGGCTGGGGCGATCACCAAGGGGGAGATCTTCCCGACCGGCCAGCAGTACCCGCCCGCCCACATGGGCTGCCGCTGCACCATCGCCCACCAAGCTGACTGAACGCTTCCACCTTCCCACCGACTCGAGCCGACCGCCTACGGGAGATGACCAGCCAATAGGCTCCCGCCATGCGAACTCCCGGCGACATGCCCCCGCCCCGACGGGTCAACCCCAACCCGGGGTTCTCCCGAGGGCGCGTGTGGCTCGTCGCCCTGGGCGTCGCCCTGTTCGTCCTGCTCACGTCACTGCGAGGCATCGCCGGCTTCTACACCGACTACCTGTGGTTCGACTCGCTCGACTTCACGGGCGTCTTCACCGGGATCCTGGGCACCAAGATCGGTCTCGGCGCGGTGTTCAGCCTGATCTTCTTCGTCGTGTTGTGGGTGAACCTCTTCATCGCCGACCGGCTGGCCCCTCAGTTCCGGCCGGTAGGTCCCGAAGAGGAGGTGGTCGAGCGCTACCACGAGCTGGTGGGCGACCGCACCGGGCTGGTGCGGACCATCCTGGCTGCGGTGTTCGCCCTGATCGCCGGGGCCGGGGTGTCGAGCCGCTGGAACGACTGGATCCTGTTCACCAACGCCCGGGACTTCGGGGTCGACGATCCGTTGTTCAACACCGACATCGGCTTCTACGTCTTCCAGCTCCCCTTCCTCACCTTCCTCATCGACTGGGCCTTTGCCGCGCTGGTCATCGTGGCCATCGTGACCGCCATCACCCACTACCTCAACGGCGGCATCCGCTTCCAGGGCGCCGCCCAGCGGGTGAGCGTCCAGGTCAAGGCCCACCTCTCGGTGCTCCTCGGGGCCCTGGCCCTGCTGCGGGCCGCGGCTTACTGGCTTCAGCGCTACGAGCTGACGCTGTCCAACCGCGGCACCGTCGATGGGGCCACCTACACCGACGTCAATGCCCAGCTTCCCGCCCTCGAACTGCTGGCCCTCATCTCGCTGGCTGCCTTCGTGCTGTTCATCCTCAACATCCGGCGTCGAGGCTGGATCCT
>JALZNY010000185.1:3744-4150 GCA_030857525.1 Actinomycetota bacterium | reverse complement strand
CGGTATCGAGTGTCGTGTCGGAGGGGCGACTGGCACCATTGTCGACGTCGATGTGGAGGGCGGCGCGCTCAGCACGGTCGGTCTGGGGATCGGTCCAGCAACCACGTCCTGGTCGCCCGTCGGGTTGTCGACCGTCCGGTGATCGCTCACCATGGTCAGTGCGGCCATGTCGGCGGCCATGTCGGCGGCCAGGACGGCGACCACGGCGAGGGAGGCGATGCGACGGGCCGCGCCCGAGCGAAGGGGGCTGAGGTCCACGCCATTCTGTCGGCACTCCTGGCCTCGACTTTTGGCCGGCGGCCGGGTCCACCGTCTACGCCTGGTCGGCCGGAGGCCCGATCGTGGCGCACGACCACGCCGCCCTGTCCCAGCGCGCCGAGCACGCCGCCCCTCCGAGTGGTCAGGT
>JALZNY010000185.1:0-3734 GCA_030857525.1 Actinomycetota bacterium | reverse complement strand
CAGCGGACGTCACTGGCCACAGCACTAGACGACGAGACGGGCGCGTGGAGGGCAACATGCATGACGCCGAGCGAAGGGACCTGCTCGGGCGCATGTTGAGACGAGAGGCGTTGGCAACGAGAACTCCGTCACGTGGTCGACGGTGATCACCCGCCTGGCTCCTTCCAAGGTAGGCATCACCGCTGAGGCCCAGAGACGGCGCACCTTCGCCATCATCAGCCATCCGGATGCGGGCAAGACGACCCTGACCGAGAAGTTCCTGCTCTACGCGGGAGCCGTGGCCGAAGCCGGCGCGGTGAAGGCCCGCTCGGGCCGTCGCTCGGCTGCATCCGACTGGATGGCCATGGAGCAGGAACGCGGTATCTCGATCACATCGACCGTGTTGCAGTTCACCTACCGGGGCCACGTGGTCAACCTGCTCGACACCCCCGGGCACCGTGACTTCTCCGAGGACACCTACCGGGTTCTGGCCGCCGTGGACGCAGCGGTGATGGTGCTCGATGTGGCCAAGGGGATCGAGACCCAGACCCGCAAGTTGTTCGAGGTCTGCCGGGCCCGCCAGCTGCCCATCATCACCTTCTTGAACAAGTACGACCGGCCCGGCCGGGATCCACTCGAGCTCATCGACGAGATCCAAGACCAGATCGACGTGCGGCCCACGCCGGTCACCTGGCCCGTGGGCATCCCTGGCGACTTCCGCGGCGTCATCGACCGGCGGACCGGCAGCTTCATCCGCTACCACCGCACGGCGCGAGGGACCACGGCGGCACCGGAGGAGCTCATCACCCCCGAGCGGGCTGAGGAGGAGGAAGGACAGGCCTGGACGCAGGCGTCCGAGGAGGACGAGCTCCTCGCTGAGGTCGGAGCCGACCTCGATGTGAAGACCTTCCTCGCCGGTGAATCCTCACCTCTGTTCGTCGGCTCTGCGCTCACCAACTTCGGCGTCCGCCATCTGCTCGACGCCGTCGTCGACCTGGTACCTCCTCCTAGCCCTCGAGCGGGCGTGGATGGGGTTCCCCGTCCGATCGAGGAGCCGTTCGCCGGGTTCGTCTTCAAGGTCCAGGCCAACATGGACCCGGCTCATCGCGACCACGTGGCCTTCGTCCGGGTGTGCTCGGGCCGCTTCGAGCGAGGAATGACCGTCATCCACGGCTCGACCGGCAAGGCGTTCTCCACCAAGTACGCGGCGTCGGTGTTCGGCTCCTCCCGTGACACGATCGACGAGGCGTACCCCGGCGACGTCATCGGCCTCGTGCACGCCAGCGCCCTGCGCATCGGCGACACCCTCTTCGAGAGCCAGCCGGTCGCCTTCCCGCGCATCCCGGCATTCGCTCCGGAGCTTTTCGTCACCGCTCGGGCCAGGGATGTGTCGAAGTACAAGCAGTTCCGACAGGGCCTCGAACAGCTCGAACAGGAAGGCGTCGTCCAGGTCCTGCGCGACCCCGGGGGGGATCCCTTACCCGTGCTCGGAGCGGTAGGACAGATGCAGTTCGAGGTCTTTACCCACCGCCTCACCAACGAGTTCGGCGCCGAGGTCGACCTGGCCAGCACTCCCTACACCTTGGCCAGGCGTACCGACGAGGACACGGCGCTACAGCTTCGTCGCACCACCGGCGTACGTGTCCTCGCTCGATCCGACGGCACGCTCCTGGCGCTGTTCGAGAGCGCCTACTGGTTGCAACGTCTCAAGGCCGACCATCCGGACTGGACCCTCGAGATGATTCTCGCCGACATCGAGCCCGCGGCCTGACGGTCCCGCCATGCCGGCTGACCGGGTCAAGGGTGGCGGCTCAAGAAGGTGAAGGCGAGGCTGGTGGCGCTCACGTAGACGCTGTGGTGCCAGGCGTCGATGGCCAGCTCCTTGGGCCCCCACTCCTTCACCGGCGGCGCCACCTCCAACTTGGGGAGCATCACCAGCTCGCTGGCCCAGATCAGGCCGAAGTGGGCCACGGCCGCCACCGGGCCGCCCAAGCCCCGGATTCCGAGCAGGCCCCGCACCGCACCCCAGCCCGTGCCGTAGACCCAGTGGACGAGGTTCGAGAAGCGCGCCCTGGCGGCCTCGCCCTGCGACTCGATGCCAAGCACCCAGCTGGATGGACTTCGTCCTGCCCCAGCTCTTCGCCGGGTTGAGCATCGCTGCGGTCCTGTTGCTCATCGCCCTCGGGCTGACCTTCACCTTCGGCCAGATGAACGTGATCAACATGGCCCACGGCGATTTCATCAGACGAGATCGAGGACGCCCTGGCCAACCTCCGCCAAGTCGGCGGCCTGTCCTTCGTGCTGGTGGAGCAGTACGTGGAGTTCGCCCTGCGCCTGGCCGACACCTACGCGGTGATGGACGCAGGGCGCATCGTCGACTCGGGCCCGGCCGGCGCGCTCCACGCCGACGACGCCAGTCGCCTCCTCGCCGTGTAACCACAGAGGGGAACGCCACGGAGGGAAACGCACGGAGGGGAAACACCGGCGAAACGCCGGGGTGGCAAGCTCGTGGGGTGGGCGATCTCCTGCACGACTACGTCGCTGCCCCTGCGTGGGACGAGATGCTGGATACCACCGGGAGCCCTCGTGCACCCTACCTCGCCCTGCACGACGCCCTGTTGGCGCTCTCGCCGGAGGACCTGGAGGAGCGTTGCCTGGCCCGGGACCGCTCGTTCCGCGACCAGGGGATCACCTTCTCGCTCTCGGGCGAGGAGCGCCCCTTCCCCCTCGACCTGGTGCCCCGGGTGCTCTCGGCCGAGGAGTGGTCGCTCGTGGAGGCCGGGGTGGTGCAGCGGGTCCGGGCCCTGGAGGCGTTCCTGGCCGACGTCTACGGGCGTGGCGAGATCCTGCGCGACGCCGTCGTGCCCCATCGCCTGGTCGCCACCTCGAAGCACTTCCACCGTCCCGCCCTCGGCGTCGACCCTCCCAACGGGGTGCGGGTGCACGTGGCCGGAATCGACTTGGCCCGGGACATCGACGGTCGCTTCTGCGTGCTGGAGGACAACGTCCGCATCCCCTCGGGCATCTCCTACGTGGTCGAGAACCGCCGCACCATGGCCCGGGTCTTCCCCGAGCTGTTCGCCTCGCACCGGGTCCGTCCCGTCGACAGCTACCCGGCCCGCCTCCTCGAGGCCCTGCGAGCCTCGGCCGCGGCCGGAACCGGCGACCCCACGGTCGTGGTGCTGACCCCCGGCGTGCACAACCCTGCTTACTTCGAGCACACCTTTTTGGCCCGGCGGATGGGAGTCGAGCTGGTCGAGGGGCGCGACCTGGTGTGCCGGGGGACCGAGGTGTTCATGCGCACCACCGAGGGCGAGCACCGGGTCGACGTCGTCTACCGGCGCGTCGACGACGAGTACCTCGACGCCCTCCACTTCCGGGCCAACTCGGTGCTCGGCTGCCCGGGCATCCTCAACGCGGCCCGAGCCGGCAACGTGACCATCGCCAACGCCGTGGGCAACGGGGTGGCCGACGACAAGCTCGTCTACACCTACGTGCCCGCCATGATCGACTACTACCTGGGCGAGGCGCCGTTGCTGCCCAACGTCACCACCTATCGCCTGGGCGACCCCGACCAGCTCGACCACGTGCTCGGCCGGCTCGACCAGCTCGTGGCCAAGCCGGTCGACGGCTCCGGAGGCCACGGCCTGGTCATGGGCCCCCAGGCCACCGACGAGGAGCTGCACCGCCTGCGCGTCGTGCTCCAAGGCGACCCGCGGGGTTGGATCGCCCAGGAGCTGGTCTCGCTGTCGACC
>JALZNY010000184.1 GCA_030857525.1 Actinomycetota bacterium | reverse complement strand
AGGTACACCTCCGCCGCTCACGATCATCGACTTGCCGCGTAACTTCCAGGTCCACGGCCAGGCGGCCAGGCGGCCAGGCGGCCAGGCGGCCAGTGTTCTACATGTGTGAATGGCATTTACTGAGAGAGGGGCGTCCCAGGATCGTCACCAAGGTTCGCAGCGACAGCCTCGTTCGGTTGAGCCGAGCTTGGCGATCTGTCCCACTTCTGTAGGGTCGGCACTGCGGCGCAATCCCTGATAGACACCCATGGCTGGGTGGGGCGCCTGGCGCTGCTGGACGACATTCTCGACGTCGTCCTTGACACCACCCTCGACGACGCCGCAGTGGGCGCCCACGTTCGAGGGCTCGGCCCCGAGCGTCTGGCCGGAGCGGCACGGCGCGACGATGAGCGCCCTCCCCGCGACGGTGGGCACCTGGAGCTGGTGGAGGCCTGCCCGCCACCTTCGCCGAGCGCCTCGGCACCCTCGATGAGGAGACCCATCGCTACCTCGACGAGCTCGAGGCTCTGCTCGCCGACCCCGAGGCACCGGTTCGCCTCGACGCCGACGGCAAGCTTCACCTCAAGGCGCTGACCGCCGAGGTCGTCGAGGCGCCGGTGCTGGCCGAGCGGGACGCGGTGGTGGCCCGGCTTCCGGCCGTACCGCTGACCGAGCTGCTCATCGAGGTCGACCGGGAGACTGGGTTCTCCACCCACCTCACCCACGCCGGCGGGGCCAGCCCAAGGCACTCCGAGCTGGAGCACCGCCGCAACCTCTATGCCGCCGTCCTGTCCCTGGCCTGCAACTTCGGGTCCACCCGCATGGCCGAGCTGACGGGCATCTCCGCCGACACCATCGACTGGACCATCCAGTGGTACCTCCGGGAGGAGACGCTGCGGGCGGCCAACACCGCCATCGTAACGCCCACCACCGCCACCCCTTGGCCGGGGCCTGGGGTGGCGGCACCCTGTCGTCCTCCGACGGCCTACGCATGCCCATGCGCGGTCGCTCGCTCACCGGCCGGGCGCTGTCTCGCTACTTCGTCCACGAAGGGCTGACCAGCTACACCCACATCTCCGACCAACACTCCACCTACGGCACCCAGATCATCGTCTCGACCGAACGCGACGCCACCTTCACCCTGGACGAGATCCTGGGCAACACCACCGAGGTGGCGATCGTGGAGCACACCACCGACAGCCACGGCCAGACGCTCGCTACCTTCGCCCTGTTCGACCTCGTCGGCCTCCGGCTGTCGCCCCGCATCGCCAAGCTCGCCCAGAAGCAGCTCTGGCGGGCCCATCCCGGAACCCATTACCGGCGTTGGCCACGGGCTGGCCCGCTGCTGCGCCACCTCTAGCTCGACCTCATCGCCGAGCACTGGGACGACCTGGTCCGCATCGGCGGGTCCCTCAAGCAGGGCCACGTCTCGGCGGCGCTGCTCATCGCCAGGCTCCAGGCCGGCTCCCGCCAGCACCCCCTGGCCAAGGCGCTGTTGGAGTACGGCAAGCTGGTGCGCACCCTCCATGCGCTGCGCTGGTTCACCGAGGAGGCCTTCCGTCGCCGCATCGGCCGCCAGCTCAACCGGGGCGAGGCCACCAACGACCTACGCCGGTTCATCTTCTTCGCCAACCGGGGGGCCGTCCGCTACCCCCACCACGACGACCAGACCACCCAGGCCCTCTGCCACACCCTGGTCGTCAACGCCTGCGTCCTATCCACCACCGGCTACCTCCAGGACGCCATCGACGCCCACGACGACGGACATCAAGCCAGCGACGAGGCCATCGCCCATCTGAGCCCGGCCAGGTTCGAGACGATCAACCCGTACGGCACGCTGACCTTCGACATCGCCGGTGTCCTCAAGCGCTCCCGACGACCGTTGTGCCACTCCTAATCCGTGTTAGTGGATGCATTGTTGGCCACTTTGGCGCCGTTACTCAGACGACCCCCGTAGGACAGGTCAGGGCAGGCGCGCCAGGGCGGCGGCCACCTCGGCGTGTATCTCGTCGTGGATGGCGACGTTGGCCGCTCGCTCGGTGGTGGCCACCAGCACCTTCACCCCGCCGCCGGATCGGACCGCCTGGTGCAGCGCCGCCTCCAGGGCGGCGAGGTCGTCGACCGGATCGGCGGCCAGGCCGTAGAGGCGGGCCAGGGCGACCAGGTCGACGCCCTGGGGGGTCCCGAACAGCAGCTCGAAGCGCTCGGCCTCCAGGGCCCGGGCCGGGGGCAGGAACGAGAAGATGCCCCCGCCGCCGTTGTCGACCACCACGATGGTGAGGTCGACGGCGCGACCAGCCAGGCCGAGGAGCCCGTTGGTGTCGTGCAGGAAGGCCAGGTCGCCCACCAGCAGAGCGCTGGGCGCATCGCTCCCCAGGGCCACGCCCACCGCCGTCGACGTCACCCCGTCGATCCCGTTGGCCCCCCGGTTGGCCAGCACCCGCACGTCGTCGCGAGCTGCGGCATACCACTCGACGTCGCGCACCGGCATCGACGAGGAGACGACCAGTGTGGCCCCCGGCGCCAGGGTGCCGACGAGGCAGCGGGCCAGCCCGGGCTCGGTCACCTCCGGGTGACCGGCCAAGGCCGTGTCCATGGCCTGCTGGGCCACGGCCTCAGCCTCCGCCCAGGAGGCCAGCCAGGCGCCGGAACCGGCACCACCGGTGGCAGCCAGGGTCCGGCACCAGACGGTCGGGTCGGCGGGGACGACCACGGCGGCGCTGCGCTGCGGATCGATCCAGGCCCGCTCGGGGTCGACGAGGACCTGGTGGGCGCCCGAGCCGGCCAGCCAGCCGGCCAGGACCTTGGAGGCCGGCGCCGCTCCCAGGCGCACCACCACCTCGGGGACCTGGGTCTCGGCCAGGGGCCGGTGTCGCAGCAAGGCGTCGAAGGCCGCCACCGTCGTCGCTGCCGGTACCCGGCAACCCGAGGGCGGATCGGCCAGCACGGGCCACCCCCGCTCCCGGGCCAGGGCGTGCACGGCCTCGGGGTCGCCCGCTCCCGCCCCGGCCACGATAACGCCCCGCTCGGCCCCCAGGAGCCCCTCGACCCCGGGTGCCCCCGCCAGCCGGGCAGGAGGTGTGGCCTGGTGCCACGGAGCACCGCTCGGGCGGGGCGCGGGGATGGGGCCGGGGTCGGCCACCAGCGGCTCGCGAAAGGCCAGGTTGAGGTGGACCGGTCCCGCCGGCACCAGCATGGCCTCGGCCACGGCCCGGGAAGCCAGCGAGCGCCACGTGGACATGGTGGCCACCTCGGCCACCCCAGGCTCGCAGAACCAGCGCACCGCCGAGCCGTAGAGGCGGGTCTGGTCCACCGTCTGGGGGGCACCCACCCCGCGCAGCTCGGGGGGACGGTCGGCGGTGCACACCAGCATCGACACCCGCGCCTGGGAGGCCTCGACCACGGCTGGGTGCAACTCGACCGCGGCTGTCCCGCTCGTGGTCAGAACCACGGCAGGGATCCCGGTGGCCTTGCCGATGCCCAGGGCACAGAAGCCGGCCGAGCGCTCGTCGAGGAAGACGTGGAGGCGCATGCGAGGGTCGGCGGCCAGGGCGATGGCGAGAGGCGCCGAGCGCGAGCCGGGCGAGACAACGGCGTGGCGCACGCCGGCCCGGGCCCACTCGTCCACCATGGTCGCGGCAAAGGCGGCCTGGACCGCACCCGCCGAGGTCACCGTGGCACCATCGGGCCATGCTGGCCTACGAGGTGGACGGTTCGGGCCCCCGCCTGGTGCTGGTCCACGGCTTCACCCAGACGGCTCGTAGTTGGGGCAAGGTGGCCGAGTCCCTGGCGGAGGACCACGAGGTCGTGCGGGTCGATGCTCCTGGCCACGGCCGCTCGGCGCGGGTGGAAGCGGGCCTGGGGGAGGGCGCTGAGATGCTCGTCGCCACCGCTGGCGTCGGGACCTACGTGGGATACTCCATGGGAGGCCGGCTGTGCCTGCACGCCGCCCTGGCTCAGCCCGACGAGGTGACGGGCCTGGTCCTGCTGGGTGCCACCGCCGGGATCGAGGACCCCAGGGCCAGAGCCGAGCGGGTGGCCGCCGACGAGTGCTGGGCCCGAAGCCTGGAGGTCGACGGCGTCGACGCGTTCCTCCGGCGGTGGTTGGCCCAGCCGCTCTTCGCCGGCCTGGACGAGGCCGGCGCCGGTCTCGATGCCCGCCGGGAGAACACCGCCGCCGGCCAGGCCGCC
>JALZNY010000183.1 GCA_030857525.1 Actinomycetota bacterium | reverse complement strand
ACCCCTCCACCCCCGCCCGCAGCATGGGTACGCCTCCCATGGCGTGCAGAGTCAGGTAACGCACCCCGTAGACCCCGACCACCTCGGCCGCTCGACCCACCGTCGTGGGGATGTCGTGCAGCTTTAGGTCGAGGAAGATGTCATAGCCGAGCGCCTGCAACGAACCGATGGCATCCGGTCCCGCCGCCGTGAAGAGCTCGAGGCCCACCTTGGCCACGCCGAACCACGGCTGTAACTCCCGGGCCAGGCGCAGGGCCACCACCACGTCGTCGACGTCGAGGGCTAGGGCCAAGCGGGACTTGAGATCCTCGCCGGCACCGATCTCCGCTACCTCGGACATGCGGGTACCTCTCTCTGTTGTGCCGCCGAGGCGACAGGTGTGCGGTGCACTGCCCCGACGACATCGCCGATGCGGCGAACACCCTGGCGGCGACACCATGCTCGCAGACCGGCGAGGACCAGCGCTGGAGCCCGGGGATCGGCGAAGGTGGCGGTGCCCACCTGCACGGCCGACGCCCCGGCCAGCAGCAGCTCGGCCGCATCCTCACCGCTGGCCACCCCACCCACGCCGACGATGGGCAGTCCCGGTAGAGCTGCGGCCACGTCGTGCACGGCCCGCACGGCCACCGGGTGCAGGGCGGCTCCCGACAGGCCTCCCCCGCCGGCCCCCAGCCGGTACTGCCGGGTCTCGGGGTCGATGGCCATCCCCATGAGGGTGTTGACCAACGTCACCGCCTCCGCTCCCCCTCGCCGAGCGGCATCAGAGATCTCCACCAGTTCGGTGACGTTCGGACTCAACTTGGCCCACCGGGGCCGCCCGCACCCCTCGGTCGCAGCCAGCACCTCCTCCGTGGCAGCGGGCGAATGGGCGAACATCCGCCGCCGATCCTCCAAGTTGGGGCAGCTCACGTTCACCTCTACCGCCACGACCTCGGCCGGCACACCAGCAAGCATCTCAGCCGCCCGCCGGTAGTCGTCCACCGTCCGCCCCCAGATCGACACCACCACCCGCACCCCCGCGGCGACGAGCGCAGGAAGCTCATCAGCGAGCCAGGCCTCCACCCCAGGCCCCTGCAACCCCACACTGTTGAGCATCCCCGAGGACGTCTCATGCACCCGAGGCGCAGCATTCCCAGCCCAGGGATAAGCCGAAAGCGATTTGACGACAACCGCCCCGAGCGAAGCGAGGGGGAAGTAGGCAGATAGCTCAGCCCCGTGCCCAGATGTCCCCGACGCAGTCATGACCGGGTTCGGCAACGTCAAAGACCCAACCCGACAGGTGAGATCAACCTCCCCCCGCCGCCGCCGAGACCCGGGCCGGCTAGGCATCACCCAGCCACTCCTGCAGGCTGCGTACAGAAAACGGGTGCGAGGCCCAATCCCCCACCCCTTCGGCTGCGGCCAGGGCGGCGGCCACGGTGGTGAGGCAGGGCACCCGGTGCACGGCAGCGGCGGTGCGGATGTAGTCGCCGTCGGCCCGCGGACCCCGACCCCGGGGGGTGTTGACCACCAAAGCGACCTTGCCGGCCGCCAGTAGCTCCACCGCCGTCGGCCCCGAACCCTCTTCCCCCACCTTGTCTACCACGGTGGCCACTGCCACCCCATTGGCCTCCAGGTGGGCCGCCGTACCCGCGGTGGCAGCCAGGGCGAAGCCGAGGTCGGCGAAGCGCCGAGCCGCCACCACCCCTGCCGACTTGTCCCGCTCGGCCAGGGAGAAGAACACCGAGCCCGACTCCGGCAGGCGGTCGCCGGCGGCGATCTGGCTCTTGGCGAAGGCCAGCCCGAAGGTGCGATCGATCCCCATGACCTCGCCGGTCGAACGCATCTCGGGCCCGAGGATGGTGTCGACCTCGGGGAAGCGGTTGAACGGCAGCACCGCCTCCTTCACGGCCACGTGGCCGCCGGCCGACGGTGGGCGCAGGAGGCCCTCGACCCGCAGCTCCGCCAGGGTCGCTCCCACCATGACCCGGGCCGCCACCTTGGCCAGGGGCACGCCGGTGGCCTTGGAGACGAAGGGCACGGTGCGACTGGCCCGGGGGTTGGCCTCGATGACGAAGACCTGGTCGCGCTGCACGGCGTACTGCACGTTCAGGAGCCCCCGCACCTCGAGAGCATCGGCGATGGCCTTGGTATAGCCCTCGATCACCTCGATGACGACCGCAGATAGCGTAGGCGGCGGGATGGCGCAGGCGCTGTCGCCCGAGTGCACCCCGGCCTCCTCCACGTGCTCCATCACGGCGCCGATCAACACCTCACCGGCGCCGTCCCGAACCGCGTCGACGTCGACCTCGATGGCATCTTCCAAGAAGCGGTCGATGAGCACCGGCCGCTCGCTCGACAGGCCGCCCTCCCGTCCGAGTGACCCGGCCTGGCCGCCGGCCCCGGTGGCGCCGAAGGTGGCCAGCTCGGCCATGGCCGCGGCCAGCCCGTCGTCGTCGTAGACGATGGACATGGCCCGCCCCCCCAACACGTAGCTGGGCCGCACCAGGGCGGGGTAGCCGATGCGGGCCACCACGTCGAGGGCCCCTGCGAGGGAGCTGGCGATGGCGCCGGCCGGCTGGGGGATGGCCAGGCGGGCGCACAGGTCGCTCCATCGCTCACGGTCCTCGGCCAGGTCGATCGAGTCGGGCGACGTCCCCAACACCAGCCCGGCGGGGACGAGGCCTGACAGCTTGAGCGGCGTCTGGCCGCCGAGGCTGACGATCACCCCCACCAGCCCGCCGGTGCGAGCCTCGGCTTCGAGCACCGACAGGACGTCCTCGGTACCGACGGGCTCGAAGTAGAGACGATCGGAGGTGTCGTAGTCGGTCGACACCGTCTCGGGGTTGCAGTTGACCATGACCGTCTCGAAGCCGGCGTCGCTCAGGGCGAAGCTGGCGTGCACGCAGCAGTAGTCGAACTCGATGCCCTGGCCGATGCGGTTGGGCCCCGAACCGAGGATGACGACCTTGGGGCGGGTGCCGGCAGCGACCTCGTCCTCGTCCTCCCACGTGGAGTAGTGATAGGGCGTGGTCGCCTCGAACTCGGCGCCGCAGGTGTCGACCGTCTTGTAGGTAGGGGCCACGCCGGCGGCTAGGCGTCGTGATCGCACCGTGGCCTCGTCGGAGCCCCACAGCCAGGCCAGCTGCGCGTCGGCGAAGCCCAGGCGCTTGGCTCGGCGCCAGTCGACCCTGACCATGCCCTCGAGCCCGATCTCCCCCAGCTCCTCACGCTGCTCGACGATGCGCAGGATCTGGTCGAGGAACCACGGGTCGACGGCGGTGGCGGCATGCAGTCGGTCCACCCCGATCCCCCGGCGCAGGGCGGCCTCGAGCTCGAAGGGTCGGTCGGGACTGCCCACCGCGGCCCGAGCCACCAGCTCGTCGTCGGACAGGCAGACCAGCGACCCCTCCCCGGGATCGCAGTTGAGGCCCAGGCGGCCGTGCTCCAGGGAGCGCAGGGCCTTCTGCAGCGACTCGGGAAAGGTGCGGCCGATGGCCATGGCCTCGCCCACCGACTGCATCTGGGTGCCCAGCACGCCGGCGTAGCCGGGAAACTTCTCGAAGGCCCAGCGGGGCACCTTGGTGACCACGTAATCGATGGTGGGCTCAAAGCAGGCTGGCGTCTTGGCCGTGATGTCGTTGGCGATCTCGTCGAGGGTGTAGCCCACGGCCAGGCGGGCGGCGATCTTGGCGATGGGGAAGCCGGTGGCCTTGGAGGCCAGCGCCGAGGAGCGGCTGACCCGGGGGTTCATCTCGATGACCACCATCTCGCCCGTGGCCGGGTCCAGGGCGAACTGCACGTTGGACCCACCGGTCTCCACGCCCACCCGGCGGATGCAGGCGAAGGCCGCGTCGCGCATGAGCTGGTACTCGACGTCGGAAAGCGTCTGAGCCGGGGCCACGGTGATGGAGTCGCCGGTGTGCACGCCCATGGGATCGAGGTTCTCGATGGAGCACACGACCACGCAGTTGTCGGCCCGGTCGCGCATGACCTCGAGCTCGTACTCCTTCCATCCGGCCACCGACCGCTCGATGAGGATCTCGGAGATGGGGCTGGCGTCGAGGCCGGCCCGGGCGGCCCGGCGCAGCTCCTCCGGGGTGGCCGCCATCCCCGCCCCCTTGCCCCCCATGATGAAGGCGGGGCGCACGATCACCGGCAGACCCACCTCGGCCGCCACCTCGACCGCCTCGTCGAGGG
>JALZNY010000015.1 GCA_030857525.1 Actinomycetota bacterium | reverse complement strand
TTCAATGACATCGGCGTGGTGGCCGTGAGCCGTCCCCAGAGCGACGGGACCCTCGAGCCGGGCTTCCGGGTCTTCATCGCCGGGGGCCTGGGCGCCAACCCGCATCCGGCCCAGGCCCTGGAGGACTTCACCTCCCGGGAGGATCTGCTGCCCACGCTGGAGGCGGTCCTGCGCACCTTCGACCACTACGGCAACCGGGACAACAAGCTGCGGGCCCGCATGAAGTGGCTGGTCGACACCATGGGAATCGACGAGCTGCGGGAGCGCATCGTCAAGGAGCGCAGCCTCTTGCACGCCTCGTCGTCGTGGCCCGGCGGCCTCCCCGAGCAGGTGGCCGCCGAGGGCGACGAACCGGCCGGCGTCTCGGGGGCCCAGAGCCCCACGCCGATGGGTTGGGGCACAAACGTCGAGCTGCGTCGCAGCGACCGCTACGGCCGCTGGGACGACGCCAACGTCGTGCGAGGCGCGGCGAAGGGCACGGTCTCGGCCATGGCCTATGCCCGCCTGGGCGACATCACCGCCGAGCAGTTCCGGGCCTTGGCCTCCATCCAGCGGGAGTTGGCGGCCGAGGTGCGGGTCACCAACCGCCAGAACCTGGTCTTCAGGGACCTCACCGAGGAGCAGCTCCCCACGCTGCACGCCCGGCTGGAGACCCTCGGCATGGCCGAGCCCGGCGCCGAGCTGGCCCGCGACGTGGTGAGCTGCCCGGGCGCCGACACCTGCAACCTGGCCGTCACTCAGTCCCGAGGCCTGGCCGACGAGATCGGGCGGGCTCTGGAGGATGCCGGCCTGGCCGACCTGGGCGGGGTGCGCATCAACATCTCGGGCTGCACCAACTCCTGTGGTCAGCACCACGTGGCCGACATCGGCTTCGTCGGCGTGGAGCGACGGGCCCATGGGCGATCAGCCCCCGGGTACCAGATGCTGCTGGGCGGCTACCTGGGCCAGACCGAGGTGGAGTTCGGTCGCAAGGCCCGGCGTCTGCCGGCCAAGGCTGCGGGGGCGGCCACGGTTCGGGTGGTCGGCCGTTTCGCCACCGAGCGCACGCCCGGTGAGGCCTTCGCCTCCTGGCTGGAGCGGTCGGGTGGAGCGGGCGAGGTGGGGGCCACCCTGGCCGACCTCGATGTCTTCCCCACCCCTGAGGAGGACCCCAGCTTCTTCGTCGACTTCGACGAGACCGGCCCCTACGTCAGCGAGGTCGGGGCCGGGGAGTGCATGGGCTCGTGACCGACACCGTCGTCAACCTCCGTCGCTCGACATCGCCGGCCCGCCCGCCTGCACCCGTGTCGTTCAACCCGGCCGACCTGGCCGGCATCAACGCCGGCTTCGAGGCGGCCACGGCCACCGAGATCGTGGCCTGGGCCGTCGAGCAGTTCCACCCCGCCCTCAGCCTGGCGTCGTCGATGACCGACGCCGTGCTCATCGATCTGGCCTGGCGGGTGGAGCCCTCGATCGAGGTCGTGTTCATCGACACCGGCTACCACTTCCCCGAGACGCTCCAGACCCTGGAGCATGTCCGTCGTCACTACGGGCTGAACCTCAAGGTGATGACCGTGGCCGCCCATGATCAGGAGCTGTGGCGGGTCGACCCCGAGAACTGCTGCTCGTCGGTGAAGGTGGGGCAACTCGACCGGGCGTTGGCGGGCAGGGCGGCGTGGATGAGCGGGCTGCGCCGGGCCGAGTCCCCCAGCCGGGCTGGGGCCCCACTGGTGGCCCACGACGTGCGTGGGCTGGTCAAGATCAACCCATTGGCCACGTGGGATGACGACGATGTCGCCCGCTACATCGCCGATCACAGTGTGCCGGTCAACCCCCTGCTCGAGCAGGGCTACCACTCGATCGGTTGCGCACCGTGCACCGCTCCGGTCCTCGACGGCGCAGGACCCCGATCCGGCCGATGGAGCGAGAGCGACAAGTCCGAGTGCGGGCTCCACCTGTAATCCCCGGGCGCCCCCGAGGTTCATGATGGGCGGCTTTCGCTACCCGGTCTCGCTGGAGGTGGAAGGTCGGCGCTGTGTCGTCGTTGGAGGGGGCACCGTGGCCGAGCACAAGGCTCGGGCCCTGATCGAGGCCGGCGCGGCCGTCGCCGTGGTGGCCGGGGAGGTCACCATTGGCTTAGAGGAGCTGGCGACGGCGGGCGCCCTCGAGGCGGTGCACCGGGCCTACGCCGACGGCGATCTCGAGGGTGCGTTCCTAGCCATCGCCGCCACCGATGATCCTGGTGTCAACGCCGCGGTGTACGAGGAGGGTGACCGGGCCGGCGTGTTGGTCAACAGCGTCGACGACGTCGAGCACTGCCACTTCGCCGTTCCCTCGATCGTGCGCCAGGGGGACCTCACCGTGGCCATCTCCACCGGTGGGAAGGCTCCGGCGCTGTCGAAGAGGCTGCGCAAGGAGCTCTCGAACCGGTTCGGCCCCGAGTACGCCGTGTTGGTGGACCTAGTGGGAGAGGTGCGCATCGCCGCCCGCCCCGTACGGGAGCGGGTCGACTTCGATACGTGGGCGGCTCGCTGGGAGACGGCGCTCAGCGACCAGGTTGTCGCTCTGGTGTCCGAGGGTCGGATCGACGAGGCCCGGGCCCGGCTGCTCGCGGCGCTGGCCGGGGACCCGGCGCTCGTTGCGGCACCGCTCGTGACCCCCTGCTCGTGACTTTGTGAAGGCTTCCCGGCCGTCGCTAGGATCGCGTCCGTGACGGCCCGACGACCCCGCCGCCGCATCCCTGAGGCGACGGTGGCCCGTCTGCCGGTCTACCTGCGCAGCCTGCTGGAGCTGGCCGGCAGCGCCACCGTCACCATCTCGTCGGAGCGTCTGGCCGAGATGGCCGGAGTCAATGCGGCCAAGGTGCGCAAGGACCTGTCCTACCTGGGCTCCTACGGCACCCGGGGCGTGGGCTACGACGTGGAGTTCCTGCTGTTCCAGATGAGCCGGGAGCTGGGCCTCACCCAGGACTGGCCGGTCGTCATCGTCGGGGTGGGCAACCTGGGCCACGCCCTGGCCAACTACGGCGGCTTCGGGGAGCGGGGGTTTCCCGTCGGCGCCCTGGTCGACGCCGACCCAGCCAAGGTGGGTGAGCAGGTCGGGAGTCTGGTCATTCGCAGCATCGACGAGCTGGACGACATCGTCGCTGAGCTGGGGGCGTGCATCGGCGTGGTGGCCACGCCTGCATCGGTGGCCCAGGAGGTGGCCGACCGCCTGGTGGCGGCCGGGGTCCGCTCCATCCTCAACTTCGCCCCAGCGGTGGTGACCGTGCCGTCCGATGTCTCGCTCCGCAAGGTCGACCTCGCCGTCGAGCTCCAGATCCTGAGCTTCTACCAGCAGCGGCGCAGCCCCCTCATGGCGCCTGCGGTCCCCACCGCGGCCGAGATCGAGAAGGTGGCCAACCTGCGCGCCCAGAGCTCGCCCGCCATGTTGAGCGCACCGCTGCCCGTCGTCGTCGAGGCCCCCTCGTGACCCATGCTTGCTTGGCGACTTGGCACAACCCGGCCAGGTCGGAGAGGCTGGAACGGGTAGACCAAGCTGGGCCAGCACGGGAGCGAAGGGAGGCTCGGGCCGGGTGTCGGTGATCGTGGTCGGGCTCAACCATCGCAGCGTGCCCCTCGAGGTGCTCGAGCGCATGACGGTGCCCCGGGCCCGCATGGCCAAGGCTCTGCACGACCTGAGGGGACGCGACGACCTGTCGGAGGCTGTCGTGCTCTCCACCTGCAACCGCACCGAGATCTACGCCCACGCCGAGCGCTTCCACGGTGCGGTGGGCGACGTGCGCGACTTCCTGGCCGAGTTGAGCGCGCTGGCTTCCGAGGACTTCGCTGACCACCTCTATCAGTTCCACGACGCTGGAGCGGTGGCGCATCTGTTCACCGTGGCCTCCGGGGTGGACTCGGCCGTGCTGGGCGAGACCGAGATCCTCGGCCAGGTGAAGGTGGCGTGGGAGCTGGCCGCGGCCGAGGGGGCCACCGGAGCGGTGCTCGACATGTTGTTCCGCCATGCCCTCGAGGTGGGCAAGCGGGTGCGCACCGAGACCGCCATCTCCCGCCACATCACCTCGCTCTCCCAGGCTGCCGTGGCCTTGGCCGCCGAGCGCCTGGGCTCCTTGGCTGGCCGGCGGGTCCTGGTTCTCGGTGCGGGTGACACCGGGGAGCGCATGGTCGCATCCCTGACCCAGTCCGGGGTGACCGAGGTCCTGGTGGCCAACCGGACCTGGGAGCGAGCTGAGGCCCTGGCCAATCGGGTCGGGGGTCGGGCCGTCAGCCTGGCCCACGTCCCCACCGCCCTGGCCGAGGTCGACCTCCTGTTGACCTCCACCGGGGCCTCGTCGGTCCTGGTCGACCACGGCGACCTCGAAGGGGTGGTGGCCGCCCGGGCCGGACGTCCCCTGCTCATCGTCGACGTGGCCGTGCCCCGCGACGTCGACCCCGGCGCCGCCGACCTGGCCGGGGTAACGCTGCTCGACATGGACGACCTTCGGGCCTTCGCCGAGCGGGGTCTGGCCGAACGGCGTCGGGAGGTGACCCGAGCTCGCGACCTCATCGACGACGAGGTGTGTCGCTACCGGGAAGCCATCACCGCGCGCCAGGTGGCGCCGCTGGTCACCGCCCTGCGCCGGCGGGTCGACGAGGTGCGCGCTGTCGAGGTCGATCGGCTCACCCGGGGCCTCGACCCCGCCCAGCGCCGAGCCGTCGACGAGGTGACGCGCAAGGTGGTGGCCAAGCTGCTGCACGAGCCCACCGTCCGCCTCAAGGAGTCGGCCGGGGCTCCCCGGGGTGAGCGCCTGTCGGAGGCCTTGCGCGACCTGTTCGACCTCTCCGCCACCGACTAACGGCGTGGAGCCGGCTGTGCCGGTGGTGCGAATCGCTACCCGGGGAAGCCCGCTGGCCCGCTGGCAGGCTGGCCATGTCGCGTCGCTGCTGCGAGGGGTGCAGCCGGGCGTGGGCGTCGAGCTCGTAGTGGTCGAGACCCTGGGTGACCGGGCGCTCGACCGTCCCATCTGGGAGCTCGGCGGGCAGGGCGTGTTCGTCAAGGAGGTGCAGGCGGCGGTGCTCGATGGGCGGGCCGATCTGGCCGTCCACTCGGCCAAGGACCTGCCCTCGGACCCGTCGCTGGCCACGCCCGGGCTCGTCATCGCCGCCGTACCACCCCGGGGCGACCCGCGCGACGCGCTCGTCGGACGACGGCTGGCCGACATCCCGCCCGGTGCCCGGGTGGCCACGGGCTCCACGCGGCGGCGGGCGCAACTGGCCGACCTGCGTCCCGACCTGACCTTCACCGGCCTGCGGGGCAACATCGACACCCGCTTGGCCCGCGCTGGTGAGTACGGAGCCATCCTGGTGGCCGTCGCCGCCCTGATCCGCCTCGGTCGCCAGGCCGAGATCGCCGAGGTGCTGGCGCCGTCGGCCATGGTGCCCCAGGTGGGCCAGGGCGCCTTGGCCGTGGAGTGCCGAACCGACGACGAGCGCATCCGACGCCTCGTCGTCGGTATCGAGGATCCGCCCTCCCGGCGGGCGCTCGACGCCGAGCGGGCGTTCCTAGCCTGCCTGGGGGGAGGCTGTGAGCTTCCCGTGGGCGCCTACGCCACCGAAGACGCCACCGCGGACGGTGCCGGACGCCTGCGCCTGCGCGCCGTCCTGGCCACCCTCGACGGCCGGCTGGTGCTACGCGACGAGGTGGTGGCCGAACCCGGGTGCGACCCAGCCCAGGTCGGTCGGGCCCTGGGCCAGCGCCTGCTGGAGACAGGTGGCGGGCGAATGCTCCTCACCGACATGGGCGCCCTCACCCTAGATCGTCCCGTCCGGTGAGCGATCGGTGACCGTCTACCTGGTGGGAGCCGGGCCGGGCGACCCCGGCCTGCTGACCGTTCGGGGAGCCGAGGTCCTGGCTCGGGCCGACGTGGTGGTGCATGACCGGCTGTCGGTGGCGACCCTGTTGGATCTGGCCCCGCCCGGGGCCGAGCGCATCAGCGTGGGCAAGACACCGAGGGGGCCGAGCACCCCCCAGGACGACATCAACGCCTTGCTCGTGGATCGGGGTGGGGCCGGCCAGGAGGTGGTTCGCCTCAAGGGCGGCGACCCCTTCGTCTTCGCCCGGGGTGGTGAGGAGGCGGTGGCCCTGCGGTCGGCGGGGGTGGCCTTCGAGATCGTGCCCGGGATCACCTCGGCCGTGGCCGTGCCCGCCTACGCCGGCGTGCCCCTGACCGCTCGGGGCCTCAACACGACCGTCACCTTGGTGACCGGCCACGAGGACAGCCTGGGGGGAGGCCGGACCGACTGGCGCGCGGTGGCTCGTCTGGGTGGCACCATCGTGGTCCTGATGGGGGTGGCCACCCGGGCCTTCATCGCCGAGCAGCTCATGGCCGGCGGTCTGGACCCGACCACCCCCGTGGCGGCCGTGCGTTGGGGTACCCGGCCCGATCAACAGACGTTGCGCACCACCCTCGCCGGCCTCGGCGCCGCCGCCGTGGCCTCACCGGCGGTGATCGTGGTCGGTGCCGTGGCCGGGCTCGACCTGGCCTGGTACGAGCGTCGGGGGCTGTTCGGCCGCACGGTGGTGGTGACCCGGCCCGCGGCGAAGGCCTCGGCGTTGACCGGGCGCCTGACCCGCTTGGGCGCCCAGGTCGTCGAGCTTCCCGTCATCGAGATCGACGACCCCGACGACGGGGGCGCGGCCCTGGCTGCGGCCGCGGCCAGGGTGGCGGCCTACGACTGGGTGGCGTTCACCTCGGCCACCGCAGTGGAACGCTTCCTGTCCCTCCTGCGGGATGCCCGGGCGTTCGGCCGGGCCCAGGTGGCCGCCATCGGCCCGGGCACAGCCGAGGCGTTGGCCGGTGACCACATGTCCGCTGGGGGGCTGGTGGCCGACCTGGTGCCCGAGCGCTTCGTGGCCGAGGCCCTTCTCGAGGTGTTCCCGCCCCCACCGCCAGGGGGCGGTCGGGTGCTGCTGCCCCGGGCCGCAGTTGCCCGGGAGGTGCTGCCCGAGGGGCTCCGGGCCCGAGGGTGGCACGTCGACGTGGTGGAGGCCTACCGCACCCGTACGGCGTCGCCAACGGCTGAGCTGGTGGCATCGACCGCCGGCGCCGACGCGGTCACCTTCACCTCGTCATCGAGTGTCAGCGGATTCCTGGAGGTGGCGGGACGGGCGGCGTTGCCCCCCATGGTGGCGTGCATCGGGCCCGTCACCGCCGCCACCGCCCGCGGCCACGGGATCAGGGTCGACGTGGAGGCCGAGGTCCACACCCTCGACGGCCTGGTCAGCGCTTTGGCCGGGGCGCTGGGGCCGCGCCAGGAGCCGGCTTAGGCTTAGATCAGACCAACCGGGCGGCGGCGAAGGCCAGTCCGCTGCTCGTAGCCATGGCGCTGAACAGGGCCAGCACCATGGTGCGGCTCTGGTTGCCAAGCCTTGGTCCTCGAGGTCGGAACAGTGCATAGCGCGAGCGTTCATCAGTAGAACATCCTGCCCTTCCCCGGTAGCGGTGACAATGAGAGAGGCCTGACCCGGTCTCCGAGGGTTTGCCGGATGGTAGCGACGACCTGGGACAGCCCAACGCCGCGCTCGTAGGCTGACGGCGTGAGCTTCCCCGCCCGACGGTTGCGGCGTTTGCGGCGGACGCCGGCGCTGCGCCGCCTGGTGGCCGAGACCCAGTTGTCGGTCGACGACCTGGTGGCGCCGCTGTTCGTGGCCGAGGGCATCGACGAGCCGCGCCCCATCGCCTCGCTGCCGGGTGTGGTGCAGCACAGTCGGGAGTCGCTGCGCAAGGAGGTGGCCGTCCTGGCCGCCCTCGGCATCCCGGGGGTGATGCTCTTCGGCATCCCGGCAGCCAAGGATCCCGAGGGCACCCAGGCCTGGGCCCCGGAGGGCGTCGTGCAGCGGGCGTTGGCCGATCTGCGGGGCGAGGTGGGCGACGACGTCGTGCTCATGGCCGACCTGTGCCTCGACGAGTACACCGATCACGGCCACTGCGGCCTGCTGGCGGCTGACGGCAGCGTCGACAACGACGCCACCCTGGAGCGCTACGCCCGGGTGGCCCTGGCCCAGGCCGAGGCCGGCGCTGACGTGGTGGCCCCCAGCGGGATGATGGACGGGCAGGTGGGCGCCATCCGCTCGGCCCTCGAAGGCGCCGGCCACCACGGCGTGGCCATCCTGGCCTACACCGCCAAGTACGCCTCGGCTCTCTACGGCCCCTTCCGCGACGCCGTCGACGTGGAGATCGCCGGCGGGGGCGATCGGCGGGCCTACCAACAGGATCCCCGCAACGGCCGCGAAGCCCTGGCCGAGGTGGCCCTCGACGTAGCCGAGGGCGCCGACCTGGTGATGGTCAAGCCCGCCCTGGTCGCCCTCGACGTCATCGCCTCCGTGCGGGCAGTCGTCGACGTGCCCGTGGCCGCCTACCACGTGTCCGGTGAGTACGCCATGGTCAAGGCCGCGGCCGAGCGGGGCTGGATCGATGGTCCGGCCGTGGCCCTGGAGCAACTCGGGGCCATCAAGCGAGCCGGGGCCAGCGTCGTCCTCACCTACTTCGCCCGAGAGGTGGCTGAGCTCTTGTGACCGGGCCCGTCACTACCAACGCCGCCGCCACCAACGCGTCGCTGTTCGCCCGGGCCACCGAGGTCATGCCCGGTGGGGTGAGCTCGCCGGTGCGTGCCTTTGGCGCAGTGGGGGGGACGCCCTACTTCGTGGCCCGAGCCGAGGGGGCGTACGTGTGGGACGTGGAGGGGCGTCGCTACCTCGACTACGTGCAGAGCTACGGGGCCTCGATCCTCGGCCACGCCCACCCCCGGGTGGTCGAGGCGGTGCGGGCCGCGGCGGGTCGGGGGACCACCTACGGGGCGCCCACCGAGGGCGAGGTCCTGCTGGCCGAGGAGCTGTGCCGCCGCGTCGACGGCCTGGAGATGGTCCGCCTGGTCTCCAGCGGGACCGAGGCGGCCATGTCGGCCGTGCGTCTGGCCCGGGGCGCCACCGGCCGGTCCCGGATCGTCAAGTTCGCCGGTTGCTACCACGGACACAGCGACGCTCTCCTGGCTGCGGGCGGCAGCGGGGTGGCCGACGCCGGGCTGGCCGACTCGGCGGGGGTAACCCCCGGCGCCGTGGCCGACACCGTGGTCGTGCCCTACGGTCGGGTGCCCGAGGTGGGCGACGACGTGGCCGCGGTGCTGGTGGAGCCGGTGGCGGCCAACATGGGTCTGGTGGCGCCGCCCGAGGGTTTCCTGGCCGGGTTGCGTCAGGCCTGCGACCGGGCCGGCGCTCTGTTGTGCTTCGACGAGGTCATCACCGGCTTTCGCCTCGGCGCCGGGGGGGCGAGCGAGCGCTTCGGAGTGGGCCCCGACCTGTGGTGCTTCGGCAAGGTGATCGGCGGCGGCCTCCCGCTCGGGGCCTTCGGTGGCCGGCGTGACCTCATGGAGCACCTGGCCCCCCTGGGTCCGGTGTACCAGGCGGGCACGTTGTCGGGGAACCCACTGGCCACCGCGGCCGGCCTGGCCGTGTTGGGCGAGCTCGACGCCGGTGCCTACACCATGCTCGAAGGCCGGGCCAGCGAGCTGGCCTCGGCCCTGTCCGAGGTGATCGGCGAGGCCGGCCTCGATGTGCAGGTGCCTCGCGTCGGGCCCCTGCTCGGCTTGTTCTTCTCGCCCACCGCGGTGGGCGACTACGACGAGGCCCGTCTGGCGGCCGGCAACGGGCGTTACCGGCGCTTCTTCCGGGCCCTGCTCGACCGGGGCGTGGCTCTGGCCCCCGGTCCCTACGAGGCGATCTTCCCCAGCCTGGCCCATGGGCGGGACGACATCGAGCGAACGGTCGACGTGGCTGCCGCCGCCGCCCGGGAGGTCCTCGCCGGGGAGGCCGACGAGCTCGGGGGAGGATAGGGGAGGGACGGGACCGGTAGGGTCCGGGCGTGACCACGACGACCGCCGACGTGATCGGCCGCGCCCGGCTGGGACCCATCGCCGATGCGGTGGCCGGAGCCATCTACGATCTGGTGGAGCGCGACGCGCTGCACCGCATGTGCGTGCGCGACCACACCCTCTGGAGCGACGATCCCACCGAGATCGCCGACCGCCTGGGCTGGCTGAGCGTGGTGGGGGAGATGGCCGAGCAGGTGGGCGAGCTCGAGGCCATGGCCGCCGAGGCCGCCGCCGACGGCCTGCGCCACGCCGTGCTGTTGGGCATGGGCGGCTCCAGCCTGTTCCCCGAGGTGCTGTGGCGCAGCTTCGGGTCGGCGCCGGCACACCTCGACCTGACGGTGCTCGACACCACCGACCCGGCCGCCATCGCCCGGGTCAGCGCCGAGCTCGATCTCGACGCCTGCCTGTTCGTGGCCGCCTCCAAGTCGGGCACGACCATCGAGACGACCAGCCAGCTCGCCCACTTCTGGGAGCTCACCGGAGGCGATGCACGTCGCTTCATGGTCGTCTCCGATCCCGGCACCGAGCTGGCCCGCCTGGGCCAGGAGCGAGGCTTCCGGCGCGTCTACGAGAACCGGCCCGACATCGGCGGCCGCTACTCGGCGCTCTCCTACTTCGGCCTGGTCCCGGCCGCCCTGCTCGGCGTCGACCTCGCCGCGCTCCTGGCTCGGGTCCCGGCCCTGGCCGAGGCCACGACAGATCCTGAGCCTCGCGGCGAGGAGCATCCCGCCGTGGTGCTGGGGGCGACCATCGCGGCGGCGGCCCAGGCCGGGCGGGACAAGCTCACCCTCGTCCTGCCGCATGAGATCGGGGCCTTCGGCCTGTGGCTGGAGCAGCTCGTGGCCGAGTCGACGGGCAAGCAGGGCACGGGCATCATCCCGGTGACCGGTGAGCACCTGGGCCGGACCCAGGACTACGGCGACGACCGCTGCTTCGTGGCCGTGGGCTACCGGCCCGGTCTCGACGACCTGGCCGAGGCCGGGCACCCCGTGATGGAGCTGTCCTACCGCGACCGCTTCGACCTGGGGGGCCTGGTGATGGTGTGGGAGCAGGCGGTGGCCCTGGCCGGGGCCGTGCTCGGCATCAACCCCTTCGACCAGCCCGACGTGGCCGCGGCCAAGGCGGCTACCAGTGCCGTGCTCGACCACGGCCAGCCCGAGATCGACCCCGTTCCCCTCGCCACGCTGGTCGACCAGGTCGGCCCGGGCGACTACCTCGCCTTCCAGGCCTTCGTCGACCCCGGCGACGCCGAGCTGCTCCGCGGCCTGCAGGAGGCTCGTATGAAGCTGCGCGGCCGCCTCCAGGTGGCCACCACCGTCGGCGTGGGCCCCCGGTTCCTGCACTCCACCGGCCAGCTCCACAAGGGAGGGCCCCCGAAAGGCGTGTTCGTCCAGGTCCTGGGGGACGACCCCGACGACGTGGCCATCCCCGGCAAGCCCTTCGGCTTCTCTGCCCTCAAGACGGCCCAGGCCGCCGGCGACCTGCTGGCCCTCCAGCTGCGTGGCCTGCGAGCGGGCCGGGTGCGCATCGACGAGCTCCTGGCGGTGGCGACGTGAAGCTCGGCATCATCGGCCTGGGCAAGATGGGGGCCAACATGTCGACTCGCCTGGAGCAGGCCGGCCACGAGGTGGTGGGGTTCGACCGCAACCCCGAGGTGTCCGAGGT
>JALZNY010000182.1 GCA_030857525.1 Actinomycetota bacterium | reverse complement strand
GGTGGGCACGGCCACCACGAGCGGGCCACCTTGGACTCGTTGGGCCATCCCGGCCACGGCAATGGCCCGGGCCGCCTCGGGCACCGCCAGGGTGGCCGAGGTCCGCCCCACCGCCTGCGCCAGGGCCGGATCTTCGCGCAGCAGCGAGGGCAGGGACGTCAGACGCACGGGCCACCCACCCTACCGCCCCCCACCCCCCCGAACCCCCTCCCGTTCTCAGCCGGTTCGCCCACCCCCTCTCTCTCGTTCTTTGTCGCGTTATATACCGAGGAAGTACACGACGCGACAAAGAACGGGATGAGAAGGGTCGATGTCTCACCAGCCGAGTTGAATTCACGCTCATGAGCAAGCACGACACCGCCCTCGCCAGCACCGTCGCCCCGCAGCACGGCAGCATCAGCGCAGCGCAGGCCCACCATCTCGGCCTCTCCAGCCGAGAGATCAAAGGGAGACTCGAGTCGGATCTGCTGGTACCTGTCCACCGAGGCGTGTACCGCCATGTCGCGGTGCAATCCGACGCCATGGCTCGTCTCCACGCCGCCGTGCTCGCCTGCGGCACCGGCGCCGTCGCCTCTCACCGCAGCGCTGCCCGCCTCCACCAGCTACGGGACGTCCCGTTCTGGCGTCCGGAGGTCACCGTCCCCGGCCCCCGCCTACCCCGTCATCGCAGGATCACCCTGCATCGCACCGACCTGCTCGAACCATCACTCGACGTGACCACGTTCGAGCGGATCCCCGTCACCACGCTGGCCCGTACGTTGCTCGACCTGGGGGCCGTCGTGCCCTTCGAGGTGGTCGAGCTGGCGGCCCAGGATGCGATCATCTCCGACCGGCTTTCGGACATCGACTTGATCTGCATGCTGGAGCGGGTAGGGCGACGGGGGCGGCGGGGCACGGCCGCCTTGCGGGCGGTGGTGCGGGCAAGCCTGCCCCCCGAGGGCATCGACAGCCGCCTCGAGCTGGCCCTGTTGCGCCTGGTCGAGTCCTGCCCCGTGCCAAGGCCGGTGCTGCAGCACGAGATCGTGGTCGCTGGCGGCAAGAGGTTCCGCCTCGACGAAGCTTGGCCCGACCTGCGGATCGCCATCGAGGCCGACGGGCGACGCTGGCACTCCACCCGCCGGGACTTCGAGCGCGACCTTGCCCGGGTCCGTGCCATCACCGCCGCCGGATGGCGCCACTACCGCTACGGCTGGACCGACGTCCACCAGCGAGCGGGGTTCGTCAGAGCCGAGATCACCTCGGTGGTGAGCGCAGCGCTGACCAAGCATGCCTGATCTCTGTCGCGTTGTGTACCGAGGCGGGACAGAACGCGACAAAGAACCGGAAGGCGGGTCTCGGGGTGGGGCTAGCTATTGTAACGGTTCATGGCCCGGTCGGGGCCTTCGGTGAGGATGAGCTCGACGGCGTCGGCGGCGTCGGCGACGGCCACGTCGAGCTCGATGCGCTCGGCCTTGCCCGGGCGGCGCAGCACGTGGTCTGCACCGGCTTGGCGACCGGGCGGCTTGCCCACGCCGAGTCGCACCCGGACGAAGGCGTCGGTGTGGAGGTGGGCCTTGATCGACTTGAGCCCGTTGTGCCCGGCGAGCCCCCCGCCGACCTTGACCTTGAGCCGGCCGGGCTCGAGGTCGAGCTCGTCGTGGACGACGACCAGCCGGGCGACGTCGTCGGGGCAGTACCGGCGCACCAGGGGGGCGACCGTCTCCCCCGAGAGGTTCATGAACACCCCGGGCTCGGCCAGCACCAACAGGCTCCCGTCCAGCTTCACCTCGGCCGACAGCGCTCGTCCCACCGCCCGCTTGAGCCGGGCACCGTGGCGCTCGGCCAACCGGGCGATGACCTCGGCCCCCACGTTGTGCCGTGTGCCGTGGTACTCGGCTCCGGGGTTGCCCAGGCCGACGGCGAGCAGATCAGCGGGCGTGCCCTGGGCCGGGCCCGCCCGCCGGCCGAGCAGGGGCACTAGGTCCCTGGGGTCCCCTCACCCGACTCGGCGCCCTCGCTCGCGGCTGCGGTTGCGGCTGCGGCCTCGGCCTCGGCATCGAGCTCCTCGGCCTCGATCGTGGCCCGGGTGATCTGGGCTATGGCTATGGGCTCCTCGGGATCGACCTCGGTGCTCACGCCCGAGGGGATGGACAGGTCGCCCACCCGGATGGTGTCGCCCACGACCATGTCAGAGATGTCGATCACGAACTCGTTGGGGATGTTCCCGGGCGTGGCCGACACGCTGAGGGCGAACAGGACCTGGTCGACGGTGCCGGACTCGCGCCGTACCTCTTCGGCCGAGCCGACGACCTCCACGGGAACCTCGACGGTCATCACCTCGTCGCGGTTGACGAGGATGAAGTCGACGTGGGTGACCCGGTTGCGAATCGGGTCGCGCTGGACGTCGCGCACGATGGTGAGGTGCTGGGTGCCGTCGACATCGAGGTCGATCAGCGCGTTCATGCCCGCATCGGTGGTGAGGGCGACCCGTAGGTCGCGCCGTTCCACCGCCACCGACAGCGGATCGATGCCGTGGCCGTAGACCACCGCCGGAATCTTTCCCTCGGCCCGCAGCCTCCTCGATCCCCGGGATCCCAGCGACCGACCAACCTCTGCCCGCAACGCAACCTCAGCCATGGAGGCGAAGTGTAGGCGGGCCAACGCCTGGACACCCCAGCGCCCCCGGCACCAGGACCAGCCAGAACCAGCTAGGACTGGTTCTCCCCGCCGAAGATGTCCGAAACCGAGGTGTCCTCGAACACGGCGTCGATGGCGTCGGCGATGATCCGGGCGATGGGCAGCACCTCGATCCTCGCCGAGCGCCCATCATCGGAGGACAACAGGGTGTCGGACAGCGGCAGGGTGTCGGTGACCACGACCCGATCGATCACCGAGCTCTTCAACCGTCCGACAGCTGGGCCCGAGAAGACCGCATGGGTGGCGGCGGCCCACACCTCGGCCGCACCTCGGACCTTGAGCTGCTCAGCGGCGGCGACGATGGTGGCGGCGGTGTCGATCATGTCGTCCACCAGCACGCACTGCCTCCCGGCCACGTCACCCATCACCCCCAGGGCCTCGACCTGGTTGATCTCGCCCTTGCGCCGGCGCTTGTACACCGACGCCATGTCGGTGCCCAGGTGGCGGGAGAAGCGCTCGGCGGCCTTGATGCGTCCGGCGTCGGGCGCCACCACCACCACGTCGCTGCCGAGGTGGGTCCGCAGGTGCTCGACCAACACGGGCATGGCGGTGAGATGGTCGAAAGGTCCGTCGAAGAATCCCTGGATCTGACCCGAGTGCAGGTCGACGCTGACCACCCGGTTGGCGCCGGCGGTCGCCAGCAGGTCGGCCACCAGCTTGGCGGTGATGGGCTCGCGTCCCTGGGTCTTGCGATCCTGGCGGGAGTAGCCGTAGTAGGGGCACACGGCGGTGATCCGCTTGGCCGACGCCCGCTTGGCCGCGTCGATCATGATGAGCTGCTCGAACACGGCGTCGTTGACCGAGCGGGTGCCCACCATGGAATGCGTCTGGACGATGAAGACGTCGGCGCCGCGTACCGAGTCACCGAACTGGCAGCGCATCTCCGAGTTGGCGAAGTCGACCAGGTTGGCCTCCCCCAGCTCCACCCCCAGGAAGCCGGCGATGTCACGCGCCAGCTTGGGATGGGTCCGGCCCGTCAGCAGGTGCAGCTTCTTCTTGGGCACCAGCTCCATGCCCACCCGACCGGTCGTAGCCATCCGTTCGCCTCTCGTCGCCGGTCGCGTGGTCCGCTCACCGTCGGGGCGCAGTGTAGAAGGCGGGGGTCACCTCACCGGCAGCCACGACGCTCCCGGCGCCCAAATGGGCGTAGGGGCCCACCTGGGCGCCGGGACCGATCTCGGCCTCCCTCGCCACCGTGTGGGCCACTCGGGCCCCGGCACCGACCAGGCAGTCGACGAGGTGGCTCTGCGGTCCGATCTCGGCTCCTTCGGCCACCACGGTCGCACCCTGGAGGAGGGTCCCCGGGAACAGGGTTACGTCGGGGGCCAGGCGTACCGAGGTATCGACGTAGGTGTGGTCGGGGTCGACCATGGTGACGCCCAGTGACATCCACCGGACGTTGTTGCGTCGACGCAACTCGGCCTCGGCGACGGCGAGCTGGGCCCGGTCGTTGACTCCCACCGCTTCGAGGGGGTCGTCGATGACCAAAGACGTGACCGGGTATCCGGCGCCG
>JALZNY010000181.1 GCA_030857525.1 Actinomycetota bacterium | reverse complement strand
GGGATCCCAACCTCTTGTTCACCCTCGACGGCCTGGTGGCCGACCTGGCCGGGCTGGGGGTCGAGCGGGCCGAGCGGCTGGTGGTGCCCGCCGGTCTGGATGACGCCGGCGAGGAGCGTTTCGCCGTCGACGTCGTGGTGCGGGCCCACGAGCCCACCTAGAACACTAACGACGTTTCGCACCTACCGTAGGCGCAACCGACGCTGCTAGACGGACCCCTATCCACCGACGAAGGGGAGACGTGTGCGCCTGAGGACGGAGCTGCTGGTCGGAGTGGGGGTGGCGTTGGTGCTGCCGGCGTGCGGGTCGGGTGGAGGCGAACCGACCTCGGCCGCACCCGACGTCCTGGTCACCGACGATGCCACCGTCAGTCGAACCCATGAAGCGTCCTACCTTCTCGTTGACCGGGACGACCCCGACACGGTCTACCTGTCGGAGTCCGAGCTGCAGAGCGGGGACTGTCGCTTCTACGTGTCCACCGATCAGGGCCGGAGCTGGGCCACCGAGGAGACCACGGTCGACTCGCCGGTCGAGACCGAGAAGCTGGAGAGCGCCCCACCCTCACCCGAGCTCCCGCCCGCCACGGCGACGACGTGGTGGTCGATCCCGGTGAGCCCCTCGATCTGAGCAGCAACATCGGGTCGCAACAGAGCGTCTACTACGCCAGCTCCGACGACGGGGGCGCTAACTGGAGCGAGAACGTCAAGGTCAACGATGTGCGCATCGACCGCACCATCGGTACGTGGAACAACGACTACTTCGTGGTCGTGCCCGTGTCCATCGCCTCCTGGGACGATCGGGCGCTGGTGTCGTGGTCCGACACCCAGAACGGCACGAGCCTCTCGGGCACCCAGGACATCTACACCGGGGCCATCACCGTGGCCGACGACGACGGTGGCGGATCGGCGGTCGTCCAGGTGCTCGCCGTGCTGGCGGCCGCCCTGGTAGGGGCGGGGCTGGCCCTGCTGGGGGTGGTGGCGGTCATGCGCCGCTCCCGGCGTCAGCCTGACTCGTCCTGAGGACGGGCAAACTGGGTCAGTGACCTCGGATCGGCTTGAACCGGAGGTGTTCGCTGACCGCCTCGATGCCGGACGGCGCTTGGCCGGTCACCTCGGGCACTACGCCGGCCGCCACGACGTGGTGGTGCTCGCACTTCCCCGGGGCGGCGTTCCCGTCGGCTACGAGGTAGCTCGCGCGCTGGGGGCGCCCCTCGACGTCTTCGTCGTGCGCAAGCTGGGTGTACCCGGCCACGAGGAGCTGGCCATGGGTGCGATCGCCGTGGGCGGACGCCGCTTCCTCAACACTGCGGTGGTGGAGCGAGTGGGTCTGTCCCCGGCCGAGGTGGAGGTGGTCACCGCGCTCGAGCGAGAGATTCTCGAAGAGCGGGTTCGGGCCTATCGGGGCGATCGGCCAACACCGGGGGTGGAGGGCCGCACGGTGATCGTGGTGGACGACGGGCTGGCCACCGGGGCCACCATGCGGGTGGCCCTGGGCGTCCTGGCCGAGGCCTCCCCCGCTCGCCTGGTGGCGGCGGTGCCCGTCGGTCCTCGCTCCACGTGTGCCGACCTGGAAGCGCTGGCCGACGAGGTGGTCTGCGTCGCCACGCCTGAGCCGTTCCTAGCCGTGGGGGCGTGGTACGAGGACTTCTCGCAGACGACGGATGAGCAGGTGCGTAACCTGCTCGCGTCCCACTCCGGGCCGGGCGACATGACGTCGGCTCCGGCCGAGCAGTCGGTTTCCATCCCCCTCGGCGAGGTCATCCTGGAGGCCGACCTCGTGCTCCCGAGCGGGGCACGCGGCGTGGTCCTCTTCGCCCACGGCAGCGGCAGCGGTCGCCACAGCCCTCGGAACCGCTACGTGGCCGGGGTGCTCCACCAGGCGGGCCTGGGCACGGTCCTGGTCGACCTGCTGAGCGTCGAGGAGGAGCAGGCCGATCGGGCCAACGCCCACCTGCGCTTCGACATCGTCCTGTTGGCCGACAGGGTCGCCGGCCTCATCGACTGGCTGCACCGACAGCCGGCCACCGCTAGCGCCCCGCTCGGGCTCTTCGGGGCCAGCACCGGGGCGGCTGCGGCGCTGGTGGCCGCAGCTGAGCGCCCCGGCGCCGTGGGCTCCGTCGTCTCCCGGGGTGGACGTCCCGATCTGGCCGCCGGCGCTCTCGCCCGCGTCACCACACCGACGCTGCTCATCGTGGGCGGGGACGATGCGTCGGTGATCGAGCTCAACCGCCAGGCGCTCGGACAGCTTCAGGTCGAGTCGGGCCTGGAGATCGTTCCCGGCGCTAGTCACCTGTTCGAGGAGCCCGGGGCCCTGGTTCAGGTGGCCCGGTTGGCCGCCGATTGGTTCGTCCGGCACCTGGAGCCTGCGCGAGGTCGGTCCGGGCCTCTCAGGACGTGATCGTCGGCCCGGGCTGGCTCAGGGGCGTTCCACCAGGCGGGCGGTAGCCCGCCGTCCCGGCAGCTTGACCACCTCGATGGCGGCGGGGAGCTGGTCCTTGACGTCGTCGTCGTGGGTGACCACCAACACCTGGCGGAAGCGTCCCCGCAGGCGCTCCAGGGCTCGCAGCATGCGGTCCTTGCGGTCGGCGTCGAGCGGGCCGAAGACCTCGTCGAGCACGAGGAGCCCGATCTGACCGCCGGACTGGAAGCACAGGTGCTCGCTGATGGCCACCCGTAGGGCCAGGCTGGCCAGGTCGGTCTCCGAGCCCGAGAAGCGCTCCAGGCCGTAGGTGACGCCCTGGTCGCAGATGTTGATGCCGTAGGTGTCGGGATCGACCTGGAGCTCGTCGTACTCGGTGTCGGTGAGCTCGGCGAAGAGCGAGGCGGCCTGGCGCGACAGGCGCGGTCCGACCGCCCCCACCAGCTCGTTGCGGAAGGCCCCCAGCAGCTCGGCCACCCGACCGAGGTGGCGGGCCTGCTCGCCCAGCTCGCCGAGCTGGACGTGCTGGGCCTGGGCGGCGGCCAGGCTGCGACGTGCCTCCTCGGCCCTGGCCTCGGTCCGAGCCCCGGCCAGCTCGGCCTGGCGGGCCCGCTGATCGGCCTTGTCCTGGCACTGCTCGGCCCGCTCGAGGCGGCTACGAGCCGTGGCCAGGGACTCGGGGGAGTAGGCCAGGGAGCGGACCTTCTGCCTGAGGGTGTCGAGACGACCGGCGAGGGAGTCGACGTCGCTTCGCTGCGCCTCGAGCTCGGCCTGCGCCGCCGGCGCCCGCTCGAGGCGGCCCTGGAGTCGCTGGCGCTCGGCGGCCGCGTGGCGGCGGCACTCGATCTCGGCGGCAAGCGCCACCTCCTCGCGCTGCTGGAGCGGGGGATCGAGGCGCCCGCGTGCTTGGGCCAGCGCCTGTTCGGCGGCCTGGACGGCGGCCTGGGACTGCTCCCAAGTGGCTCGGGCCCGGCGGGCCTGATCGACCTCGACGGTGGCCCGCTTCGACTCCACCGCCATGGACCGAACGGCCTCGACGAGGGCGGCCTCGTGCGACGTCAGCGCCGCCAGGCGCCCTTCGGCTTCGGCCAGCTCCTGGAGGCGATGGGCCTGGACCTGCTCGAAGGCGGATCCGAGGCACTGACCGCACAGCGGGCAGTCGGCCTCCCCGGTCAATCGGTTCGTCTCGCCCACCACCGCCGCGGCCTGGCCGTGGGCCCGGCGCACCTCGGCAACCACGGCCCGGTGGGTGTCGAGGGCGGCCTGGGCCGATTCGCTGGCGGACCGGGCTTGCTCGGCCGCGGCCTCGTCGGGCTCGGATGGGACCGGCCCCCTGGCCATCGCCGCCATCACCTTGCCGGCCTCGGCCTCGACCCGACGGACCTCCTCGACCAGGCGCAGCCGGGCTTCGCACGCGGCCAGCCCCTCGGCCGCCTCGGCCAGCTCGGCTCCCCGGGCCCGGGCCTCGCCCAGGTCGGCCAGCTCACCCTCGAGGCGGGCCACCCGGGCCACCACGCCGTCGTGTTGGTGGCGCACCTCCCGACCTTCGGTGACCAGGGACTCGTGCTCGGCGGCCCGCACCGAGAGCTCCTCGTGAAGCCGCCGGGCCTCGGCCAGCGTCCGGCGGCGGTCGGACAGCTCGGCACCGGCCCGCTCGGCGGCCTGGTGATTGGTGGCCGCGGCGGCTCGGGCCTCCTCGCTGGCCGTGGCCAGCGCCTCCAAATCGGGAAGCAGGCCCCGCAGCCGGGCGAGGTCATCATGGGTGGCCTTGGCC
>JALZNY010000014.1 GCA_030857525.1 Actinomycetota bacterium | reverse complement strand
TCCCCCACCACCCCAACCGACTCAACGCCCAACCCCAGGTCACCCAGAGTTGCAACGAGCTCATCGACGGGAAGGTCAAGAGGAACGAACTCCCGAAGCCAAGAGAGCGAGACGCGCACCATCTAAACCTACTGGTCAACCGGTCAGCCAAACTGACCCCGAAGCCAGCGGTCACCGTGATTGCTACCTCACACCGGAGCAGCGAGGCCACGTGGGGGCATGCTGGGGGGCGCTGCCCCCCAGCACGGGAGATACTCCGCCTCGAGCGCTAGAACTGCCTAAGAACCCGAATGTCGTTGGAGATGAGCTCGCGGATGTCGTCGATGCCGTGGCGCATCATGACCAGCCGGTCGATGCCGAAGCCAAAGGCGAACCCCGACCACACCTCGGGGTCGTAGCCCACGGACCGGAACACGTTGGGATGGACCATCCCGCAGCCGCCCAGCTCGAGCCAGCCCGTGCGCCCGCAGGTCCGGCACCCCTCGCCCTTGCAGAACACGCAGGTGATGTCGAACTCGGCTGAGGGCTCGGTGAAGGGGAAGTACGACGGTCGCAACCGGGAGCGGAAGCCCGGGCCGAAGTAGGCCTCGGTGAAGGCGTCGAGGGTTCCGGCCAGCGCGCCGAAGGTGATGCCCCGGTCGATCACCAGGCCCTCGATCTGGTGGAAGACCGGCAGGTGGGAAGCATCGGGCGTGTCCACCCGGTAGCAGCGCCCGGGCATGACCGAGTAGATGGGCGGCTCGCTGCTTTCCATCACCCGCACCTGGACCGGGGAGGTGTGGGTGCGCAGCAGCGTCGACTCGGGCGGACCCAGCTCGAGGTAGAAGGTGTCGTACATAGCCCGGGCGGGATGGCCGGCCGGGAAGTTGAGAGCCTCGAAGTTGTACCAGTCGGACTCGGCCTCGGGGCCCTCGGCCACGGTGTAGCCCATGCCCACGAAGGTGTCCTCCAGGCGGTCGCGGGCCTGGGTCACGAGATGGAGGTGTCCACGGCGCCGGGAGGGGACGACTTCGGTCAGGTCGAGGCGCTCGGCCGCCAGGCGGACCTTACGCTCGGTCGCCTCCAGCTCCTGGCGCCGGGAAGCCACTGCCTCCTCGATGTGGCGGCGGGCATCGTTTAGCGCCATGCCCACCGCTCGGCGTTCCCCCGGCTCCAGACCGGCCAGCGCCGCCTTGGCCGCGGCCAGGGACGAGCGCTTGCCCACCAGCTCGGCCTCCAGGGCCCGTAGCTCCTCGCTGGTGGCCGCCGCGGCCACCCGGGCCCGGCCCTCGGCGACCAGGGCCTCGGGCTGGCTCTCGTCCTTGATCGCCTCGTTCACGAGCGGGTGCCCCGGCCGTTGCCATCGAGGGGAAGGGTGAAGCGAAACACGCTGCCCCGACCGACGGTGCTGTCAGCGTCGAGGCGACCACCGTGGGCCTCGACCAGGCCCCGGCTGATCCACAACCCGAGGCCCGAGCCGCTCGGCCTACCCTGGTCGCGCCGGTAGAACTTGGTGAAGATGTGGGGCAGATCGACGGCAGGGATGCCGTCGCCGGTGTCGACCACCGCCACTGCCACCGACTCGCCCGCCACGGTCCCCGAGACGGTCATGCCCTTGAGGCTGGCGTACTTGGCCGCGTTCTCCACCAGGTTGGTCAGCACCTGTTCCACCTTGTCGGGGTCGGCCAGCACGGACGGGAAGCCCTCGGCAAAGTCGATCTGGCACTCCAGCTCGGGGTACTCCATGGTCACCTTGTCGATCACTGAGGAGGCGACGCTCGCCAGGGCGACGGTCTGGAACCGGAGCTGCAGATGCCCGGCCTCGAGGCGGCTGATGTCGAGCAGCTCGTTGACCAAGCGGGTGACCCGGTCGGCATCGTGGTGGACCTGCTCGAGCATGGTCTTCTTCTGGTCGTCGCTCAGGCGGTCCCAGCGGGTGAGCAGCAGCGAGGTGTAGCCCTTGACCGAGGTCAGCGGTGAGCGCAGCTCGTGGCTCACGGTGGAGATGACCTCCATGCCGCTCGGGCTGTCCAGCCCCTCGCCGGATGCAGCGGCCTCGTGCGGGAACAGCACCACCACGGTGGCGCTCGGCTCTGTGTCCGCGCCCCGGGAGCGGGAGTGGACGGTAACGGCGATCATCCGCCCATCGGCCCTGCGCAGGCACATCTGTCCCCCGGACCCGGAACCACCGGGGACGCCTCGGGCGACTGGAGAAGGGACGACCAGCTCGTCGAGAGGCGTCCCCACCAGCTGACCGGGTGCGTCACCGGCCAGCTCAGCCGCCGCCGCGTTGACCGCCTGCACCCGACCGTCGGCACCGACGACAAGCGTGGCCACGGCCAGGTCATCTAGCGAGACGTGGGTCGTCATGGCAGGAACCTCATGACAGGGTCCTCGTGGCGTTACTCGGCCTCGCTCGGCGCTGGCGGAGCGCTTCGAAGCAGATCAGGGCCGCAGCCATGCCTACGTTGAGCGACTCGGCCCGACCGGCCATAGGGATGGTGACCCGCTGGTCCACATGGGCATCGAGCCCGGTGGGACCGGTGGGACCGGTGGCGGTGGGAAGGCCGTGGGCCTCGTTGCCCAGGACCACCGCCACCGGGACGTCGTAATCGAGCTCGTCGTAGGGGCGACCGCCCCGAGCCACCGTGGCCAAGCGGCAGAACCCCCAGTGACCCAAGGTCTCAAGCACAGCAACCGGATCGCCTCCCGACACGACCGGAACATGGAACAGCGAGCCGGCGGACGAACGGACGGTCTTGGGGTTGAACACGTCCACCGAACCTGCGCAGAAGACTACCGCCCCGGCCCCCGACGCCTCGGCGCTGCGCAGGATGCTGCCGGCGTTGCCCGGGTCGCGCACGTCGACGCAGACCACGACCAGCGGGGCTTGGCGCACGGAGTCAAGGGCCACGTCCAGGGCACGGGCTATGGCCAGCACCGGCTGGGGCGTGACGGTCCCCGCCACCCGCTCCAGGACGCCGGATGCCAGCTGGTGGACCCGGTGACCGCCGGCCTCGGCCTGGCGCAGCACCGGGAGGTCGTGGTGCTCCTCCGACACGAACACGGCCTCGAGGCCGATACCGGCGTCGAGGGCCTCGGAGATGAGGGTCTCGCCTTCGATGACGAAGGCACGCTCGGCCACACGGACGCTACGGCGAGTCACCAAGCGGCGGAGGCGGACGACCTTCTGGTGCCGAGCGCCGAGCGGCCCAGGCCCGGCCAACGGACGGTGGCCCTAGCCGGCGGGCTGGGGCTCGGCCTGCGTTGGCTCGGCCTGCGTTGGCTCGGTGGCACCGGCGGTCGCAGCGTTGCGGGCCACCTCCACCAGGGCGGCAAAGGCGGAGGCGTCGCGCACGGCCAGGTCGGCCAGGATCTTTCGGTCGACCTCGACCCCGCCCCGATGCAGACCGTCGATCAGCCGGCTGTAGCTCATGTCGTGCTGGCGGGCGGCGGCGTTGATGCGCTGGATCCACAAGCGCCGGAAATCGCCCTTGCGGGCCCGCCGGTCGCGGTAGGCGTAGCGCAACGAGTGCATGACCTGCTCGTTGGCCGCCCGGTAGGAGCGGCTCTTGTTGCCGTAGTACCCCTGCGCCTGCTCCAGGATTGCTCGGTGGTGCTTGCGGGCGTGGACCCCTCGCTTGACTCGTGCCATTGGTGCGTCAGCCTACGCCGTCTCAGGCCCGGCCGAGGAGTCGGTTGGCCTGGCGGCGATCGCCACCGGTCAGCGGCTGCTCACGCTTGAGGCGCCGGGTGCGCTTGGTCGGCTTCTTCTCCAGGATGTGGTTCATCCCCACCTGGCGGCGCATCAACTTGCCGCTCCCGGTCACCTTGAAGCGCTTGGCCGCACCGCGGTGCGTCTTCATCTTGGGCATCGTCAATCCCTCCTGGCCTCGTCGGCCGTGACCTCGTCGGCCGTGACCCCGGTAGTCGTACTCGCCGTGGCCGGGTCGGCTGCGACTGGCGGTGTCGGAGCCGGCGATGGTAGCGGTGCCGACGCTGGCGTGCCGGCGCTGGTCGCTGTGGCACCCCCGGTCCCGTTGGTGCCGGCCGTTCTTTCGGCCTGGAGCTGGTCGACCTCGGCCTTCTTGCGCACGGCCTCGGCCGCGGCCTGCACCCGCTTGTCGGGGGCCAGCACCATGGTCATGTTGCGGCCGTCGAGCTTGGGTGATGCTTCCACCTTGGCCAGGTGGTTGTTGTGCTCGGCCACCTGGTCGAGGATGCGCATGCCCAGCTCGGGGTGGTGAACCTCCCGACCGCGGAACATGATCGTGATCTTCACCTTGTGGCCCTCTTCCAGGAACTTGGTGACCTTGCTGGTCTTGGTCTCGAAGTCGCCCTTGCCGATCTTGACCCGGTACTTCATCTCCTTGATGGAGATCTGGTTGGTCTTGCGCCGGGACTCCTTGGCCTTCTGCGCCGCCTCGTACTTGAACTTGCCGTAGTCCATGATCCGGCACACCGGCGGGCTGGCCTGAGGAGCCACCTCGACCAAGTCGAGATCGAGGTCGCGAGCCAGGTCGAGGGCGTCGGGAAGGGGCCGAATCCCCACCTGTTCGCCCTCGGCCGAAACCAGGCGCACCTCTCGGGCCCGGATCCGATCGTTGACCCGAAGTTCGTTGCTGTCAGCGGTGGCTATCGCGCATCACTCCTGAGATGAGGTTCGGAACCGCCGGAACAGGAAGGACCGACGGACGTACAGAGGAAACAGACCGCCCAGCCTAGGCTCCGAGGAACGCAAGTGCGCTGCACGAGGGTTTGGACAGGCCCGCTGGTCGACGTGAATACCCGCCTATCCTACCAGGATGAGCTCGATCTGGACACCTGGCGGCGAGCGACCCATCCCGCCCCCTGAGCCCGAGCGGAACCCGGCCGAGGAGCGCCCCGGCCCCGGGGGCAGAGCCCGACCAAGTCCCGGAGCAGGCCCCGGACCAGGTCAGGAACCAGTGCTCGACGCCGACGAGCAGGCCGCGATGGAGCGGGAGCTGGCCGCCATGCAGGAGGAGGTGGCGTCGACTCCGGCGGCGGTGGTGGTGGCCAACCACGCCGTGGGCCTGTTCCAGCTCGCCGCCATCCACCTCAACCAGCGTCCCCCCAACCTGGCCGAGGGCCGGGTGGCCATCGACGCCCTGGGGGCGCTGGTCGAGGGCATGGCCGGTCGCCTGGGCGACGAGGAGCAGGCCTTGCGCGACGGGCTGGGTCAGCTCCGCATGGCCTTCGTCCAGCTCAGCGGGCCTACAGGCAGCGAAGGGGAGCCCCCGAGCTGAGGTAGGGTCGGCGCACATTGCGCGGAGGTGGATGACGAGCACGCCGGTCGTAGCCCTCGACAAGGTCAACAAGTGGTTCGACCAGCTTCACGTCTTGCGCGACATCGACTTGGTCGTGGACCCCGGCGAGGTGGTGGTGGTCATCGGGCCATCCGGCTCGGGCAAGTCCACCCTCTGTCGCTGCATCAACCGCCTCGAACGCATCGACAGTGGCACCATCCACCTCGACGGTGCGCCCCTCCCCGAGGAGGGCAAAGCCCTCGCTCGAGTCCGAGCGCAGGTGGGGATGGTCTTTCAGAGCTTCAACCTCTTCGCCCACAAGAGCATCCTCGACAACGTCACCCTCGGGCCGGTCAAGGCCAAGGGCGTGCCCAAGGCCAAGGCCCGGGAACAGGCGCTGGCGCTCCTGGAACGGGTGGGCATCGCCGACAAGGCGGAGCGCTATCCGGCTGAGCTGTCCGGGGGCCAGCAGCAGCGGGCGGCCATCGCCCGGGCCCTGGCCATGGAGCCCACGCTCATGCTCTTCGACGAACCCACCTCGGCGCTGGACCCCGAGATGATCGCCGAGGTGCTCGACGTCATGGTCACCCTCGCCCACGAGGGCACCACCATGATCGTCGTCACCCACGAGATGGGCTTCGCCCGCTCGGCGGCCCGTCGCGTGGTGTTCATGGACGACGGTCGCATCGTCGAGGTGGCCCCGCCCGACCGCTTCTTCTCCGCCCCCGAGAGCGACCGGGCCCGAGACTTCCTGTCCAAGATCCTGGCCCACTGAGTCCGGACCCGACCTCCCCATGCCCACCAACCCGAAGGAGAAGAAGATGCATCGCACACGTTCCCGCTGGTTCAGCCCGCTCATCGTGGCCCTGGCCCTGGTGGCTGTCGCTTGCGGCAGCGGCGATCCCGAGGAGGAACCCGGCGGCGATCCGGGAGGCGATGCTGCCGAAGCCCCCGAGCACCCCGAAGGCTCCGCCATGGCCGAGTTCCAAGACGCCGGCACCATCACCGTGGGCACCAAGTTCGACCAGCGCCTCTTCGGCCAGACCGACCCCCGCACCGGTGAGGTCGAGGGCTTCGACGTGGAGATCGCCAAGCTCATCGCCGAAGCCATCGGGCCCGACGTGGAGGTCGAGTTCGTCGAGACCCCGTCGGCCATCCGGGAGCAGGCCATCGTGGACGGCAACGTCGACATGGTCGTGGCCACCTACACCATCAACGACGCCCGCAAGGAACAGATCGACTTCGCCGGTCCCTACTATGTAGCCGGCCAGGACATCATGGTGCCTGCTGGCAACCCCCTAGCCATCGAGGGTGTCGACGACCTCAACGGCAAGCGGGTGTGCTCGGTGCAGGGCTCGACGTCGATCGACAATGTCCGTGAGATGGCGCCCCAAGCCGAAGTCACCGAGTTCCCCCTCTACACCAACTGTGCCGACGCCATGAGAGACGGGCGGGTCGACGCCGTGAGCACCGACAACGTCATCCTGCTCGGCCTCGTCGAGCAGTACGGGTCCGAGCTGTTCGAGGTGGTGGAGAACCCCTTCACCGAGGAGCCCTACGGGATCGGGATCCCCAAGGACGACGACGAGCTCCGCAGCTTCATCAACGACCGCCTCGAGGAGATCTACGAGAGCGGCGAGTGGGCCGAGGCCTTCGAGAGCACCGTCGGAGCCGTGTCCGAAGAGACACCGGAGCCTCCCCCGGTCGACCGCTACTAGCCCTCCACCTCCAACCCGACTAGCAACAGCAGGGACGACCGTCGTCGGTGGACGTCGTCCTCGACAACCTCGACAGATTCGCTGAGGGCGTGGCTACGACCGCCTCGCTCACGGTGCTGTCGTGGCTCGGGGCCTTCGTCATCGGCGTCGCCGTCGCCTCCTTCCGGGTGGGGCCGATCCTCCCCCTGCGGGCGTTCGGCACCGTCTATATCGAGCTGATCCGCAACTGCCCGCTGACGGTGCTGTTCGTCGTCTTCTTCTTCGGCTTCCCGAGCATCGGCATCCTCGTCGAGTCGAAGTTCATCTCGGCGATCCTCGTGCTGTCGGTCTACACCGGCGCCTTCGTGGCCGAGACGGTCCGAGCCGGCGTCAACACCGTCGCCCCCGGACAGGTGGAGGCGGCGCGTTCGCTCGGCCTCGGTTTCAACCAGGTCCTCGGCCTGGTCGTGTTGCCCCAGGCGCTGCGCAGCGTGATCGGGCCGTTGGGGAGCCTCTTCAGCGCCCTCATCAGGAACTCCTCCATCGCCTACGTCATCGGCCTCGTCGAGCTGACGGGAACGGCCTCTCAGCTCAGCGTGGCGTCCGCCCAGTTCGTCCCCGTCTTCACCGGGGCCGCACTGGCCTACCTCGCCCTCACCCTCCCTACCGGATTGGTGGTGGGTGTGATCGAGCGCCGGCTGGCGATTCGACGATGACCGCCGCCCTGGTCGGCGACGAGCTCGGTCCGCGGGGGCGCCGTCGGGTCCTGGTCGCCTCCGTGGTCGCCGCCGTAGCGCTGGGAGTCCTCGCGGTGGTGGCCCTCCGGCGCTTCGCCGCCCGGGGCCAGCTCGATGCCGATCTGTGGAGCATCCTGGTGGATCCGGGTGTGGTGCGCTTCTTGCTGGGCGGGCTGGGCAACACCCTCAAGGTGGCGGCGGCAGGCATGGTCGGCGCCGTGGTTCTCGGCGCGGTGATGGCGTTGGGCCGGTTGTCCCGTCACCGGCCGCTCCGGTGGCTGGCGGGGACGTACGTGGAGTTCTTCCGAGGCTTTCCCCTGCTGCTCCTCGTCTTGTTCTCCGCCTTCGGCCTGCCCCGCCTGGGGGTCGACCTGCCGCTGTTCTGGTACTTGGTGCTCGGCCTGGCCGTCTACAACAGTGCGGTGCTGGCCGAGATCTTCCGGGCCGGGATCCTGTCGCTCGACCGAGGCCAGAGCGAGGCGGCGCTGGCTGTGGGTCTCACCGGCGGGCAGAGCATGCGTCTGGTGATCCTGCCCCAGGCTCTGCGCCGGATGGCGCCGGCCATCGTCGGCCAGCTCGTGGTTTTGAACAAGGACACCTCGCTCGGCTACTTCGTGCAGTACGAGGAGCTGTTGCGCCGGGCCCAGATCACCGGCACCTTCGACGGGAACACCCTCCAGGCCCTCCTGGCAGCCGCGGTCATCTACATCGCCGTCAACCTGGCGCTCAGCCGGCTGGCCCGGCGCCTCGAGGTCCGCCAGCGCCGCCGCTACGGCGGCCGCATCGAGGTCAAGGGTGGTCCCGAGGATCTGGTGGCGGTGGAGACCACCAGCGGCCGAATGGGCGGCGGGCCCGTGTGACCGGGTCGGGGATCAGCCCAGGGGCTCGACGGCCCAGGCCTCCCAGCGGCCCCGGTGGCCGGGCACCACGTCGTAGGCAACGAGGGTGCCCACGGGGATGGTGCGGCTGCCGTCGGCGATGGCGGTGCAGTGGAAGAACAGCTCCTCGCCGGCGTCGCCCACCGTGCCCCAGCCCCGACGCTCGTCGAAGTCGACCACGACTCCCCGCATAGGCTCAGTGGACGATCTTGGAGAGAGGGACCTCGATGATGTCGCTGGCGCCGGCGTCGGAGAGATCGGGGATGAGGGTGTTGATGTCGGCCTTGGCCACCACCGTCTCCACCGCGTAGCCGTCGGTGCCGAACAGCTTGGACACGGTGGGGGCTTTCATCGAGGGCAGGATGGCGATCACCCCTTCCATGTCGGCCTCACCGACATTGAGCTTCACCAGCACCTTGCCCCTGGCCTCCAGCGCCCCTTGCAGCAGGGTGTGGAGCTGGCGCATGGCATGGGCCTTGACCGGGTCGGCGTAGGCCGCGGGGTTGGCCACCAGCTCGGTGAAGCTCACCAGGATGGTGTCGAGGATGCGCAGGTTGGCCGCCCGCAGGGCGCGGCCCGTCTCGGTGATCTCGACCACGGCGTCGGCGATGTCGGGGATCTTGGCCTCGGTGGCCCCGTGTGACAGGCGCACCTCGGCCTGCACCCCATGCGTGGCGAGGAAGCGTTGCGTAAGCCCCGGGTACTCGGTGGACACTCGCACCCCGGCGGGCAGGTCGCCCACCTTGCGCCACGGGGAGTCCTCGGCCACCGCCAGCACCACGTTGATGGGCCGGGCCGTGGCCTTGGAGTAGTGCAACTCGCCCAGGGAGACGACGTCGCTGGCCGTCTCCTCGATCCAGTCCCGCCCGGTGATGCCCAGGTCATAGAGGCCCTCGGCCACGTAGACGGGGATCTCCTGGGGGCGCAGGATACGGACGTCGTCGACCCGGGGGTCGGCGATGGAGGCCTTGTAGTCGACCGACGAGCTGCGGCTCACGGCCAGGTCGGCGGCCTCGAACAGCTCCAGGGTGGCCCGTTCCAGCGACCCCTTGGGCAGCACCAGGCGCAGCATCAGCCTCGAGCCTTGGGGAGCTGGCGCAAGAGGTCGACCATCTCCAGCGCCGTCTCGGCCGCCTCGTAGCCCTTGTTGCCGGACTTGGCCCCGGCCCGCTCCAGCGCCTGCTCCAGGGTGTCGGTGGTCAGCACGGCGAAGGCGACGGGGACCCCGGTGTCGAGGGCGACTCGGACCAGGCCGGCGGCGCACTGTCCCCCCACGTGCTCGTGGTGGTCGGTGTCGCCCCGGATCACGGCCCCGACGGCGATGACGGCGTCGACCTCGCCCGAGGTGGCCAGGCGTTGAGCGATCAGGGGCAGCTCGACGGCGCCCGGTACCCAGACCACGGTGATCGAGGCCTCGTCGACGCCGTGGCGCACCAGGCCGTCGCGGGCTCCGGCCAGCAGGCGCTCGGTGACCAGGTCGTTGAAGCGGGCGCAGGCCAGGGCCACCCGCATCCCCTCGCCCCGCAGGTGTCCGGCGTAGGTCGTCATAGGTTCAGCCTTCCACGTCGGCTTCGGAGGGGCCATCCAGATTGGCCAGCAGGTGGCCCATGCGCTCGCGCTTGGTGCGCAGGTAGCGGATGTTCTCGGGGTTGGGGATCGACTCGAGGGGCACTCGCTCGACGATCTTGAGCCCGTAGCCGTCGAGGCCCCCGTACTTGGCCGGGTTGTTGGTCATGTAACGCATGGTGGTGATGCCCAGATCGACCAGGATCTGGGCCCCGATGCCGTACTCCCGGCTGTCGGGCGCGAAGCCCAGCTCGACGTTGGCGTCGACGGTGTCGCGCCCCTGGTCCTGGAGGCGGTAGGCCCGGATCTTGTGGCCCAGCCCGATCCCCCGGCCTTCGTGGCCCCGCAGGTACACCACCACGCCGAGGCCCTCGTCGGCGATGCGCTGCATGGCCGCGTCGACCTGGACCCCGCAGTCGCAGCGCAGCGAGCCGAACACGTCACCGGTGAGGCACTCGCTGTGCACCCGCACCAGGACATCCTCCTGGCCTTGCACCGCGCCCTTGACCATGGCCACGTGCTGCTCGCCGTCGAGCAACGACTCATAGACGTAGCAGGAGAAGTCGCCCCAGTCGGTGGGGATGCGAGCTTCGGCGATGCGCCGCACCAGCTTCTCACCCTGACGCCGGTGGCGGATCAGGTCGGCGATGGAGATCATGAGCAGCCCGTGGTCGGCGCAGAAGCGCTCCAGGTTGGGGCCCCGGGCCATGGTGCCGTCGTCGTTGACCACCTCGCACAGCACCCCTGCCGGCGCCAACCCTGACATGCGGGCCAGGTCGACGGCCGCCTCGGTGTGACCGGCCCGCTTGAGCACCCCGCCCTCCCGGTAGCGCAGGGGAAGGATGTGGCCGGGTCGGGACAGGTCCTCGGGGCGGGTGTCGGGGTCGATGAGGGCCTTGATGGTGGCAGCCCGGTCGGCGGCGGAGATCCCGGTGGTGGTGCCGTGGCGGTAGTCGACGGTGACGGTGAAGGCGGTGCGCTGGCTCTCGGTGTTGTCGACCACCATGAGGGGCAGGTGGAGCTCGTCGAGGCGGGCCCCCATCATGGGCATGCAGATCAAACCCGACGTGTGGCGCACGAAGAAGGCGATGCGCTCGGGGGTGGCGAACTCGGCTGCCATGATGAGATCGCCCTCGTTCTCGCGATCTTCGTCGTCGATGACGACCACCACCTCGCCTCGACCGATGGCAGCCACGGCCTCGTCGATGCTGGCCAGGGGCGTCCTGGGAGGAGGTTTCATGGGGACGCCACCATTCGCTCGACGTACTTGGCCATTAGGTCGACTTCGAGGTTCACCTTGTCTCCCGGCTGCTTGGCGGCCAGGGCCGTGACCTCGTAGGTGTGGGGAATGATGCTCACCGTGAACGACTCGTCGTCGACGGCCACCACGGTGAGGCTCACGCCGTCGACGGCGATCGACCCCTTCTCCACCACGTAGCGCCCGAGGCCGGCGGGCAGGCGCACGCCTAGGTCCGGTGCCGGGGCAGTGACCTCGCCCACCCCGTCGACGTGGCCCTGCACCAGGTGGCCACCGAGGCGATCGGCCAGGCGCAGGGGA
>JALZNY010000180.1 GCA_030857525.1 Actinomycetota bacterium | reverse complement strand
CTTGTCGAACAGCTGAAAGCCCAGCAACAGCACGCCGACGCCCACGGGGAACAGCAACCATCCAGGCAGGAGATCACCGATGAGGTCGACGGCCCAGCCGAAGAGGGCGTCGGTGGCCGAGGTGATTGCCGGCGAGGTCCCGATGTCGAAGCCGTCGAACGTCCCCCGGGCCAGGAGCACATAGCCGAGAACGGCGCCGGGGAGGTAGACCACGGCCGTCATCAACAGCGAGAGGATGCCGATGGAGATGGGGGCGCGGCGCCCACTCGTGCCCCGGCGGCGCACGGCATAGACCACCCCGACCACGAGGACCACGAAGGCTGCTCCCAGGCGAGACCCGGTGAGCATGGTGAAGGCCTGGGTGCGGGTGATGGCGCCGCCGTCGAGCAGGGCCAGCGAAGATGCCGCCACGGGCGATCCCGAGAGCACGATGCACGCCCCCAGCCAGCCCAGCCCGAGCGTGCTCCAGGCGTTGTCCGTGAACACCGAGCCTTCGAGGGTGGGGATGAGGGCGGTGGCGCCCGACTTCATCAGCCCGAGGGCGGTGACGAACAGACCGATGCCGACCACGAGGAAGACCATCCGCCAAGCCAGCGGCGTGGGAGGCGGGGCGACGACGACGACGTCTTCGGACGGAAGCTCTCGTCCCTGGACATGCGCCACCACGGCGCGCTCGTCGGCCACCACGAGAGTCAATCCTTGTTAAGTGATTAGGTCAAGAAGGTAGACAAGGTCGGCGGGCGGCCGCTCAGCGGCGTTCCCATGCCCCGGGCTGGGACAGCTCGACGCTCACCACGTCGGGTAGCACCCCGGCGGCGATGTCGGCCACGGTGACGTGCTCGAAGATGCGCCGCAGGGCGGAGCGGCTGGCCAGCCACACGTCCCGCAGGGAATCAGCCGGGGGGCGGTACTCGAGGAGCTCCGGGGGCACGCCGTGCACGTCGGCCAGGGGCCCCTCCACCGCCCGGATGACGTCGGCCACCGACACCTCCGCCGCCGCCCGGGCCAACCAGTAACCGCCGTCGGCCCCCCGCCGGCTGGCTACCAGCCGGGCCAGCTTCAGCTCCCCGAGGATGTTGAGCAGGAAGCGTGGCGGGATGTCCTGGGCCTGGCTGAGCGCCTCGGCCTTGATGGGCGACTTCCCACTCGCCGGCACCAACTCGACGGCCGCCCGCACCGCGTAGTCCACCTTGGCCGTCACCCGCACGCCGTGATTCTCGCACGGCCGCTCCCCATGCCGACGTGGCGGGGGAAGGGGGGGAAGCGCTGGCCCGACGGCGGTAGGGTGCGTTCGATGGAGGCTGGAGCCGTGCCCGCACCCGAGGTCGTCGAGGAGGGACTCGAGCGCGAGGCGCTCGGCGCGACCCTCGACCGCATCGAAGCCGGGCTGGCCGAGGTCGATGCCGCCATGGCTCGCCTCGACGACGCCAGCTACGGCGCCTGCGTCACGTGCGGCTCGCCCCTGCGTGACGACGTCCTGGCGGCCGCTCCCACGGTGCGGTCCTGTCCCGACCACCGCTGACGCTGCCCATGCGCCGGCTCCGAGGAGGGATGGTCCCTCTGGCCGCCGCGGCCGCCCTCGGCGCCGCCGCCACCGCCACATGGCTCGCCGACGCCGACCGACGTCACCACCTTCAGCGCAGTGCCCGCGTCTGGCGCTTGACGACCCGGCGTGGCCTGGCGTGGGCTGTCGTGCGGGTGAGGGGCCGGCGGGCCGGCGACGAGAAGCGAGCCCGCCTGGAGGAGCGCTTCGCCATCCGCACCGCCGAGGACGTCGCCCGCGAGCTGGGCAACATGAAGGGCGTGGTGATGAAGGCGGGCCAGATGGTCTCCTTCATCGCCGAGGGCCTCCCGCCCGAGGCCAAGGCCGCCCTGGCCACCCTCCAGGCCGACGTCGCTCCCATGGCCCCCAGCCTGGCCGAGCAGGTGGTGCGCGAGGAGCTGGGCGCCAGCGTGGATCGCTTGTTCCTCGACTGGGATCCGGTACCGGTGGCAGCCGCCTCCATCGGACAGGTGCACCGCGCCGTGATGCCCGACGGCGCTCTGGTAGCGGTCAAGGTCCAGTACCCCGGCATCGACCGGGCCATCACGAGCGACCTCGACAACGCCGAGCTCCTCTACGGCCTGTTCTCGTCCTTCGCCCTCAAGGGTCTCGACTCCCGGGCCATCGTCGACGAGCTGCGCGACCGGATGGGCGACGAGCTCGACTACCGGCTGGAGGCGACCTGCCAGATGGAGTTCGCCGAACGTTACCGCGGTCACCCCTTCATCCACGTCCCTGACGTGGTCCCCGAGCGGTCAGCCCGACGGGTGCTGACCAGCGAGTGGGTCGACGGGCAGCGCTGGGAGGAGTTCCTGGCCACAGGCGACGAGGAGGCCTTCCAGCGGGCCGGCGAGGTCCTGTTCCGCTTCGCCCAGGGGTCGGTGCATCGCCACCGGGTCTTCAACGGCGACCCCCACCCCGGCAACTACCGCTTCCACCCCGACGGCTCGGTCACCTTCCTCGACTTCGGCCTGGTCAAGCGCTTCACCACCGGCGAGCTGGAGCAGCTAACCCCGGTGCTCGATCCCCTGTTGGCCCGCGACGCCGTGGGCACGACACGAAGGCTGGTCGACGCCGGGTTCCTCGTGTCCGACCACGGGCTCGATCCCGAAGTGGTCTGGGACTACGTGTCCAACCCCTACTCCCCCTACCTCGTCGAGGAGTTCACCTTCACCCAGGAGTGGGTGGCCGACGCCCTGCATCGGGCTCTCGACCTCTCGGGCCCTGCCGCCGAGGTGGTCAAGCGCCTCGACATGCCGCCGTCGTTCGTGATCCTCGACCGGGTGGTGTGGGGCATGTCGGCCCTGCTGGGCCGACTCGTCGCCAGCGGAAGGTGGAGGGGGATCCTCGAGGAGTACCGCAAGGGGGCGCCGCCGGTGACCGAGCTGGGCCGGGCCGAGGCCGCCTGGATGGCCGAGCGAGCTAGAGCTGCTGGGGAACGGTGACCTCGACGTCGTCGGGGTCGACGAACAGGAGCCGGGGCCCCATCGTCATGCCCGACTCGTCGACGTCGAGGCAGGCCCCACCCAGGTTGGGCAGGGGCGCGACGGGACCACCGAGGTGGTGCTCGAGGCGGCGGATGAGCCCGCCGTGGCTGACCACCAGGACGGAGGCGCCGGCGTGGGCCGCCACGACGCCGTCGACCGCGGCGCAGGCTCGCCTCAGCAGGGCGTCGGGCGCCTCTCCTCCCGGGATCTCGGGCGTCGCCGGGACCAGGATCCCGGGCCAGCGCTGCTCGATCTCACCCCGGGTAAGCCCGGTGAACTCCCCGACGTCGCGCTCTCGCCACTGGGCGTCGACCGACACCGGGTCGAGACCCAGACGCTCGGCCATGATCGTGGCCGTGTCGTGCGCCCGACGCAGATCGGACGTCACCACTGCCTCGACCCCGTAGGTCAGCGCGGTGGCGGCCCGGTACGCCTGCTCCCGCCCCAACGCCGACAGGGGCGGGTCGGCCTGGCCCTGCCAGCGCCCGGCGGCGTTCCACTCCGACTGGCCGTGGCGGACCAGGAGCAGCCGGGTCACGATGCCCAGCGACGCGATGCCGGGCAACGCGACGCCGGACGAGACCAAAGCAGACCAGTCACCCGGCGACGCTATCCCAGCGTTCGGGAGACTGGCGTCGTGGGTTCGGGCGGTACCCTTCGCTCCGGTTCATCGATCAGGAGGCCATGGTGCACCATGCGAGCGAGGGTCACCCCCTAAGCCCCTCGGGGTCCTGAACGTGGTCGTGCTCCGCTTGTTCGCGTCAGCCCGGGAGTCGGCTGGAACCGGCCGCGACGACGTCGGGGGCGAGACCGTGGGCGCCGTGCTCGACGAGGCCAAGCGCCGCTACGGCCACGAGTTCGCTCGCGTGCTCGAAGGGTGCCGTGTCTGGCGCAACGGCGAGCCGGCCTCCCCCGGCGACGGCGTCGAGGAGGGTGACGAGGTGGCAGTGCTCCCCCCGGTCTCCGGTGGCTGAGATCGCTGCCCCTGGCCGGTTGGGCTCGGGTCTCGACCGCCGACCTCGACGTCTGGCCGTCGTCCACGACACCGACGGGCCCCGGGTCCGCTGGGGTGTGGCCTGGTTCGCCACCACGATCGGCGCCGCAATGGCGTCTCGCAGCCTGCTTGCCCTGGTCATGGCCGTGGCCGCCGGCCTGGCTGCTGACCAGATCCTGCGCCTGCGACACGCCGACGAGGCGGCCGCCACCCGCACTCGGCCCGGCGG
>JALZNY010000179.1 GCA_030857525.1 Actinomycetota bacterium | reverse complement strand
GCGGCGGCCGCGCCGCGGTGGCTCTCAACCCCTCCACCCCGGCGGAGGCTGTCCGCAACGTGCTCGACCTGGTCGACATGGTGCTGGTCATGACCGTGAACCCCGGCTTCGGGGGCCAGGCCTACATTGCCAGCATGGAGCCCAAGGTGGCCGACGTGGCGGCCATGGTGGCGGCCAGCGGGCGCTCGATCGACATCCAGGTCGACGGCGGCATCAGCGCCTCCACCGTGGCCGGGGCGGCCGCCGCCGGGGCCAACATCCTGGTGGCCGGCAGTGCGCTGTACAAGGACCCTGAGGGGCTCGAGCACGCGGTGAGCGACCTACGCAAGCGGGCCGAAGCGGCCTACAACCCGCCCGTAGCCGCCTGACCCGGCGCCAGCCGACGGCGCTGGCCGACCCTCCGCACGGCCGCCTCCCGGCTTCTGATACCTGGATCGGGTGTGATCACCCCGGATCCAGGTATCAGATCTGACGAGCAGTCGCCGAGGCCCGGTGCAGGGCGATGAGTGAGCCGGCCAGCATGACCTCGACCTGACGACTGGACAGGCGGTGCTCGACGGTGATCGTCGTGGCCTTGGTCCGGTTCTCCACCACGAGGTCGCGGCCCTGGCGCACCCGCTCTTCGACCTCGGGGAGGTGCAGCACGTCGCCCTGCTCCACCCGGTCGTAGTCGGACGGGTCGGCGAACGTCAAGGGGAGCACCCCGAAGTTGACCAGGTTCTGCCAGTGGATGCGGGCGAAGGAGCGGGCGATGACCGCTCGTAGCCCGAGGTAGCGGGGGGCCAGCGCGGCGTGCTCACGGCTGGAGCCCTGGCCATAGTTGTCGCCGGCCACGATCAGGTGGCCCCCGGCCTCCTTGACCTCGAGGGCTCGGGCGCTGTAGCTCTCGTCGAGTTGCCAGAAGGCGAAGTCGGCGATGGCGGGGATGTTGCTGCGGAAGGGCAGCACCTGGGCCCCGGCGGGAAGGATCTCGTCGGTGGAGATGTCGTTGCCCACCTTGAGCAGCACCGGTCCACCGAGCTCGGGAGCCAGCGCCTCGAACTCAGGCAGGGAGGCGATGTTGGGCCCCTTGACCAGCTCCACGGCCAGGTTCTCCTTGCCGGGCAGGGGCGCTACCAACATGGCCACGTTGACGTAGCTCTTGGACGGCGGCGAGTACCGGGGGTAGGCCATGTCGAGCTCGCGCGGGTCGGTGATGACCCCGGTCAGGGCCGAGGCCGTGGCCGTCTCGGGGCTGCAGAGGTAGACCTTGTCCTCCCGGGTACCCGAGCGGCCGGGGAAGTTGCGGGGCATGGTGCGCAGGCTGATCTCGTCGGTGGCCGGGGCCTGGCCCATCCCGATGCAGCCCATGCAGCCCGACTGGTGGACGCGCGCGCCGGCGGCGATGAGGTGGAGCAGGTAGCCCTCGGCGGTGAGGGTCTCCAGCGTCTGGCGGGAGGCGGGGTTGATGTCGAAGCTGACCCGGTCGTGCGTCTGGCGCCCCTCGACCATCAGGGCCGGGACCGCCAGGTCGCGCAGCCCCGGGTTGGCCGACGAGCCCAGGACGGCCTGGCCGATGGGCAGGCCCGCCACCTCGGCCACCCGGACCACGTTTCCTGGGCTGGAGGGCTTGGCGATGAGGGGCTCGAGGGTGGACAGGTCGATCTCCTCCTCCATGTCGTAGGCGGCGCCGGGGTCGGCCACCAGCTCGACCCAGTCACCGCCCCGCTCCTCGGACTCGAGGAAGCGCCTGACCTCGCCGTCGCTCGGGAACACCGTCGAGGTGGCCCCCAGCTCGGCCCCCATGTTGGCGATGACGTGGCGGTCCATGGCACTCAGCCCGTCGAGGCCGGGTCCGTGGTACTCGATGATCCGACCCCGCCCCCCGGACACCCCGTGGCGGCGCAGCAGCTCCAGGATCACGTCCTTGGCGCTGACCCACTCGGGCAGGTTCCCTACCAGCCGGACGCCCCAGACCTGCGGCATGGTGGTGTAGAAGGCCTGGCCGGCCATGGCCATGGCCACTTCGAGGCCGCCGGCCCCGATGGCGAGCATGCCGATGGCGCCAGCGGCTGGCGTGTGGCTGTCGGAGCCGAGCATCGTCTTGCCGGGAACGCCGAAGCGCTGCTGGTGGACGGGGTGGCTGACACCGTTGCCCGGCTTTGAGTACCACACGCCGAAGCGCTGGGCGGCGCTGCGTAGGAAGAGGTGGTCGTCGGCGTTCTTGAAGTCGGCCTGGAGCAGGTTGTGGTCGACGTACTGGGCCGACACCTCGGTGCGAACCCGGTCCAGACCCATGGCCTCGAGCTCGAGCATGACCATGGTGCCGGTGGCGTCCTGGGTCAGGGTCTGGTCGATCCGCAGTCCGATCTCCCGGCCGGAGATCGCTTCACCCTCCACCAGGTGGGCGGTGATGAGCTTGTGAGCCACGTTCTGCGCCATCCGGGAAAGCTACCGGTCGACACCAGGTTCCTTCGAAGTGCTCAGGCCCCTGACTGACCTCGCTTGGTGATGACGTGGTCGATCTGGCCGTAGGCCTGGGCCTCCTCGGCTGTGAACCAGCGGTCCCGGTCGGAGTCGGCCTCGATCTGCTCCACCGTCTGACCGGTGTGGAAGGCGATGCGCTCGGCCATGGTGCGCTTGGTGTAAGCCATCTGCTCGGCCTGGATGGCGATGTCGGCGGCCTGGCCCCGGACGCCACCGGAGGGCTGGTGCATCATGATGCGGGCGTGGGGCAGGCTGTAGCGCTTTCCCGGCGTGCCGGCGCACAGCAGGAACTGGCCCATGGAGGCGGCCAGGCCCATGCAGTAGGTGGCCACGTCGCAGCGGATCAGCTCCATGGTGTCGTAGATGGCCATGCCCGAGGTGACCACCCCACCGGGACTGTTGATGTAGAGGCGCACGTCCTTGGTGTCGTCCTGGCCCTCCAGGTACAGGAGCTGGGCGATCACCGTGTTGCCCACCGCATCGTCTATCTCGGTACCGAGCAGGATGATGCGGTCGGCCAGCAGGCGGTTGAACACCTCGGCCTGGGGCGACCATCCCCCTTGCTCCTTGGCCGAAGGGACCGACGGGCTGAGGTCGTGAGGCTCCATGGGAGCCGAGGCTAGCGGCGACGCCTCTCCACACCCCGCTGCGTGGCTGGTGCCGACGGAGAGACTCGAACTCTCACTGACGACGCCCTAAACGTCGTGCCTCTGCCAATTGGGCTACGTCGGCGACCGATGACCGCCCCGTCAGGGTAGAGCCGATCGACGGGAGCGCCGTGATCGAATCAGGCGGCGGCAAAGGGACTGCTTGTAGTGCTCTGCTGAGGGCCCTTCTCGCCGACATGACGGGACCGGCGGTCCTCGATCGTGCCCGGCGCCCCGTCGGACCAACGCGTCGCTCGTCCGGCCCAACCACCGAAGTGCGAGGTAGCGGGCGAAAATGGGGGACGCGAAGACGAGGAGACCGAACGGGGGGATCAGGACAGCGACCACCTGGATAGGCACGAGGATGAGGGCCGTGCGAATCGCGCCAGGATGTCCACGCCAGCGAAGCGCTCCCGCACATCCGATACCGCCTCCGACGATGGCTCCGATGATCACGAGGGCGGCGATCACCAACATCGCGAGCCCGAAATTGGCCATGCCTGCGCTCGGGTCTCCCTCCATCTGGATGGCCGTCAGGTAGGTCAGCAGGCCGCCGAGCCACATCCCGCCCAGTGCCCCGAGCACAGCCGCCAGGTAGCCCCTGGGACGATCAGGAGGAGCGCTACCCGGCGATCGATCCGGAGGCCGAGACAACATTGACAAGTATCTCCTCTAGCTCTACCGCGTACGGGCCTCACACCAGGGCGATCTCGTGGTGGACGGCTTTGCCGTCGAGAGCCCCGGCGACGCTCCGTCCGTCGGGATAGGCCGCGCACAACCAGATGTCGGTGCGTTGGGGCCAGAGGCCACGGAGGCCCGCCATCAGGGGGTCGGCTTCGGCGAGGCCCACGTTGAGGAACGAGTAACCCTTCCCCCGGGCGCGGTTGTAGGTGTCGAGGACCAACGCCCGCAGGACCCCGGGCTCCTCGGGCGGGACGCACACGTGGATGGCCGTGAGGTTGTGTAGGGCGGCTCCGGGTGGGGGGAGCCGAGTGGCGCCGACGAAGGGGGCCACGACGTTGAACGCGGCGCGGGCCGCGGCGAGACGACGCGAGTACCCCGTCACCCGGAGCCGCTTGAACGACGACTGGTCCCACGCCCCCATGAACCCGGCCAGGCCGCCATCGGACCACCGGGCCACGGAGTACGACGACAGATCCAGGG
>JALZNY010000178.1 GCA_030857525.1 Actinomycetota bacterium | reverse complement strand
TGAACCTGGTGCTCGACTTCGACCTGGTCGAGAGGGGCGCCCGCCAGGGCCTGCCCGAGCGCTACGGGTGGTTCGCCGCCTTCGCCATCATGGTGACGCTGGTGTGGCTCTACATCGAGATCCTGCGTCTCCTGTCCATCTTGCGGGGCGACTGAGGCCCCGTTCGGGCCCGTGGTCAAGCGGCCTCGCCGGGCGAAGTAAGGTCTCGCCGGAAACCTCACCCTCCACACCAGCCACAGTTCTGAGGTTCCGGACCTGAGCCGACTTCAGCGATTGAGAGCCTGCCATGCCTTCCCTCGCCTCCCGCCACCGTCCCCTACACGCCCGGCAACCCCGACGTACCCGACAGCCTCGACACGCCCGCCACCGAGAGGCTCAACACCGAGACGCCCGATCCTGGGGCTCGCCCCTCGGGGTCGTGGCCGTGCTGGTCCTGCTTGCCGCCTCCACCCCTCCCACGACGACAGCCGAGCTCGTGCGCGGCGGGAAGTCGAAGACCCAGACCACGGATCTTCCGGCGGACGTCGAGGCTGAGCTCGACGCTGGAGCGGACGCATCGACCGGGCAGGTCGAGGTGGCCTCGTTCCAGCTCCTGGGGGTGAGCTGGTCCGGCGGTCGTGAGGGAGGGCAGGTGCGGGTGCGCACCTCCGAGGGCTGGGACGAGTGGGTCGAGCTTGACTTCGAGGACCGCACCACGCCCGGGTCGGGCGAGGATGCCAACCCTCGCGAGATCAGCGAGCCCATCTGGGTCGGCCAGGCCGAGGCCTACGAGCTCGATTTGCCCAAGGGTGTCGACGACGTCCAGGTGCACTTCGTGCGTGACGAGGGCGGCGGCACCCAGCCCCTGACCCTGGCCGCCTCGAGCTCCTCACCATCGGCACCCCCCATCACCAGCCGGTCGTCGTGGGGCGCCCGGCCCCCCAAGGCCACGCCGACCATCGCCTCCCGGCTGAAGGTGGGCTTCGTGCACCACACGGTCAGCGCCAACGACTACGGCCCGGGTGATGTGCCCGGCATGCTGCGGGGCATCCAGGCCTACCACATGGACGTCAACGGCTGGGACGACATCGGCTACAACTTCCTGGTCGACCGCGTCGGCCAGATCTGGGAAGGTCGAGCCGGGGGAATCGATCGCAACGTGGTCGGTGCTCACGTGGGCGGGTTCAACACCGGTTCGGTGGGCGTCGCCGTCCTCGGCGACTACCGCACGGCCGAGCCCACCACCCAATCGGTGGGAGCGGTGGCCCAGGTGATGGGCTGGCGCTTGGGCCTGGCCGGCATCGACCCTCAGGCATCAACGTCCATGACGGGCCTGAACGGGCGAGCGGTGTCGTTGCGCACCATCTCCGGTCACCGTGACGCGGCGCCGACCGAGTGTCCCGGCCAGCAGCTCTACGACGAGCTGTCGCTCCTACGCAGGGCCGCGGCCAACAAGGCAGCCACCGTCGGGGGGTAGAGGGTCAGCGACACGTCCGGCGGCTACGCCGTCTGTGCGGTGCTCGGTGGTGCCCTGGTCTCTCCCCCAAAGGGCAACCTCGGCGCTTCGACTTGGTGGTGTCGGGCGGGACCGTGGTGTCGACGACGATCACCCTGCGACGCGGCGCTCGGCGATCTCCCGCTTGAGCTCGCCGGGGTCGGTGGGCACGGGCATTGCGTCAGCGCTGAGGATGGAGCGCGACGCTGTCTCGGTGCGGGGGTCGATCTCAGGGTAGCGGCTGTCGATCGCCTCTCGGACCAGGGCGGCGATGGAGGTTCCCCGGGTCGACGCCTGTCGAACCAGCCGCTCGTAGCGAGCCTCGTCCACCAGGACCTGGAGCCTCCGGGTGAGCATGTGTAGAGAGTATGTGCCGGTCCACCAAGACGCCCTCAGCTCAGCCGGCAGGGACGGTGGTGGGCACCGGGGGGGCGGAGCGAGGGGGTCGGATCGCCTGAAGGATCTCGACCAGGGCCCAGGCAGTTACGGCCAGGGCGCCGACGATGCCGAAGAAGACCAGGACGGGTGGCCAGGGGGCGAAGGCCAGGAGCGTTCGCAACCGTTCCCCCAACGATGCGCCTGCCCAGTAGCGCCCCACGATGGTCATCATGGCCAGTCCCTGGAGCCCGATGGCGGCGACGAACACGAGCGCGGGCAGGGACAGCGTCGGGGTCGCCCGGAGCTGGTCGAGGCCGACGCTGGCCACCACTACCAGGCCGACCACCCCCACCAACACCACCCGACCCTCGACGCGCAAGGGCGCGTCGCCGGACAGCGTCGACCACAGGGCGGCCCCGACGGACAGGGTGGCCAGGCTGGCGGCGGGGAGGACGAGCAAGGCCAGCCGCAACCGTACGGAGCGCACCCGTCCCCGGGCGAAGGCGACGCCGATGGCGCCCACCAAGGCCGCGGAGGTGCCCACCACCACGACGGTGGGCAGCACCGCCTCTCGCCACCCGAACGCCCCCCACGCGTCGGCCAGCAGGCGACTGGCGAGGCTGGAGCCGGCCCCCGGGCCGATGCTCTGGAGGCGGTCAAGCCCGAGCTGGACCCCCTGGTCGGTGATGAGGTGGCCGAGGTGCCACCACCCGCCCACGAGCGTGGCCAGGCCGACCACGATGAGGGGCCGTCCCAGCCGTTGCCGTGGGTCGCCGCGGCCGGGAGCAGCGGCTGAGGGACCCCGGGGGGCCAGGACGTAGGCCAGGACCATCCAGGGCACCAGCACCAACGCACTCCCGCTGGCGAGCATCGCCAGGCCACAGGACAACCCGGCGAGCACTGCCGTGCGCCGGGACCGGTCGCCGGTGAGGACCCGGGCGCCGAGGAGGAACACGACCGCGGCCAGGGCCAGCACCAAGGCGTCGTCGCCCACCACCGAGCCCAGGTGGGTGAGCTGGGGGACGGCGAGGATGGCCACCGCCGCCGTCAGCGAGGCTCGCGGCGGGCACCCGAAGCGCCGGGCGGTGGCCCAGGCCAGGACCGGGAGGGTGGCCACCGCGGCCACGTCAACCAACCGTAGGAGGGCCACGGTGCGATCGAAGGACCAGGGCCAACCAGGTAGCACGGCGCCGGCGCCGGTCAGGACGGCGGCGCCCAACCAGTTTGGCAGCGGTGGACGTGGGGCGGCCGGGCGGGACAGGTCGCGAACAGCCTCGAGGCTGGCCGGTGCAGGGCTGGCCGGTGCGGAGCCGGAAGCGTCCTCGCCGAGTTCGGCGAAGCTGGGGCGGTCGTCGGGGGGGACGGCGTCGGTCATGGCCACCGGCGGAGCCCCGGGGGTGTAGGCGGGCGACGAGGCGGCCGCGGCCAGGACCGATGGGGCGACGGGCGGCGGCCTCCCGTCGTCGCTGGTCAGGGGGGCCTGGGACTCGACGTCGACACCGGCTAGGCGGCGCATCTGGTCGACGTAGAACAGCTCGTCGGGGCCACGTAAGGCGGGTACGAGGACGCTGTAGCCGAGGAGCAGGGCGATGTGCACGGCGGTCACCAGCCAGACCGCCCGGGGGATGCGGAGACGGGACGAGGCGGGCTCGGCGCCAGCGGGGACCACGCGCGGAGGCTACCCGTCGTCTCCGGGTTCCTCAGGGTGCCACCGGGTTCTCCCAACGGATCTCGTCGAAGCGGGCGAAGTCGCTGTCGGCCGAGTACACGGTCAGGCCGTGCTCCAGCGCCAGCGCCGCCAGTTGGGCGTCGGTGACGACATTGCCTGCCACCTGGTGACGACGGATGATCCCTCCGACGACATCGGCGTGGTGCTCGGTGGGTTCAGGTATCCAAACCGTCGGCCGGACGAGCCAGTCCTCGACCACGGACCACGCCTCGTCGGGCGAAAGCGGCGGCTGGGTGGCGCGAGGATTGGTGGCGATGCGCACGAAGGCACCGAGGCTGAGCCAGGGAAGGCCGACGCGACGGGGACCTTGTAGGACCTGGCTGAACCATTCGACGGCCGTCTCGTGGAACGCGCTCCTCTCGAGCACGGCGTACAGGAGCAGGTTGGCGTCGACCAGCATCAGCGGTGAGCGGGGCCTTCGAGGATCTCCAGGGTCTCGGCCACATTGGAAACGTCGAGGAGCAACCCCGAGGCGAACGTGCGTTGACGGAACGGCGGACCGACAGGCCCCTCTCGGAGTCCGGCCCGGATGAGCTCGTTGACGGCCTCGGACAACCCGAGGGCACGCTGCCGGCGTAGGTGCTCGATGGCCGCGGCCACGTCCGGCGCCAGGGTGACGGTGGTGCGCATGAGGTCACGGTAGCATCAAGATGCGCCTACCGGATCATCCGCATGCCGTCTGGCCGCTGGGTAGCGGTCGCGGCCATCATCACCGGGT
>JALZNY010000177.1 GCA_030857525.1 Actinomycetota bacterium | reverse complement strand
GCCGGGAGCCGATGAGCCAGGGGGCGACGAGCCCGGGGGCGACGACGAGGGAGGCGGGGCATGAGGTTCGACGTGTTGGTGGAGATCAAGCTGCGCCCGGGGATCGCCGATCCGCAAGGGGCGACCATCGAGCGGGCCCTGCCGGCGCTGGGCTTCGATGGCTTCAGCGGGGTGGGGGTGGGCAAGGCCATCCGCTTCGCCGTCGACGCCCCCGACGAGGCTACGGCCCGGGCCCGGATCGACGAGCTCTGCCAGCGCTTCCTGGCCAACCCCGTCATCGAGGACGCCGAGGTCTCCCTGTCGGGCGCCGGGGGGCCATGAGCGCACGGGTGGGTGTCGTGGTGTTCCCCGGATCGAACTGCGAGCGCGACGCGGCCAAGGCGTTGCGCAGGCTGGGGGCCGATGTCGAGATGCTGTGGCACGCCGAGCCCAGCGTGGCGGGCTGCGACGCGGTGGTCGTCCCGGGCGGCTTCGCCCACGGCGACTACCTCCGGCCCGGCGCCATCGCCCGGTTCTCGCCCGTCATGGAGGCGGTGGCCGACTTCGCCTCGGCCGGGGGACCGGTGCTCGGCATATGCAACGGGTTCCAGGTGCTGGCCGAGGCCGGGCTCCTGCCCGGGGCCCTGCAGAAGAACCGGGGCCTGAAGTTCCTGTGCGCGACGGTGGACCTGCGGGTGGAGACGCAGCGGTCGCCCCTCACCCAGGGGGTGGCGGCGGGAACCGTCCTGGCCATCCCCATCAACCACTTCGAGGGGAACTACACGTGCTCGCCGGCGACCCTTGCGGAGCTGCGAGGCGACGACCGGATCGTGCTGCGCTACGTCGACAACCCCAACGGCTCCATCGACGGCATCGCCGGGGTGTGCTCGGCCGGACGCAACGTGGTCGGCCTCATGCCGCATCCCGAGCGGGCCTACGACCCGATGGTGGGCTCCGGTGACGGGGTCGCTCTCCTGGCGTCGTTCCTGGCCTCGGCCGGCGCCTGGTCGCCTCCCATGGTGGCGCCGTGACCGCATCAGACGTGAAGGGATCGGTGCACCGGGCGCTCGGGCTGACCGACGACGAGGCCCTCGACATCGAGCGCATCCTGGGCCGGGCGCCCAACCACCTGGAGCTGGCCATGTACGCGGTGATGTGGTCGGAGCACTGCTCCTACAAGTCGTCGCGCCTGCACCTGCGCCGACTGCCCTCCGAGGGCGACCACGTCCTGGTCGGTCCGGGCGAGAACGCCGGGGTGGTTGACGTGGGCGACGGCATCGCTGCCGCCATCCGCATCGAGAGCCACAACCACCCGTCGGCCATCGAGCCCTACCAGGGGGCGGCCACCGGTGCCGGCGGCATCCTGCGGGACATCTTCACCATGGGGGCGCGCCCCGTCGCCCTCATGGACGCGCTGCGGGTGGGTCCCCTCGACGACGCCCGCAGCCGGTGGGTGCTCGACGGGGTGGTGAGTGGCATCTCGGGCTACGGCAACTCCGTCGGGGTGCCCAACGTGGGCGGCGAGCTGGTGGCTGACGCCACCTACGCCGGCAACCCGCTCGTCAACGTGGCCTGCCTCGGGTTGTTGCCGGTGGAGCGCCTGGTGCTGGGCCAGGCCTCGGGCCCGGGCAACCTGGCCGTGCTGTTGGGCTCGGCCACGGGCCGCGACGGCATCGGTGGCGTGAGCGTGCTGGCCTCGTCCGGCTTCGGGGGCGACGGCGCCGGTGCGGGTGACGGCGCCGGCGACGTTGGCAGTGGTGATCGAAGCAGTGGAGGCGGTGAGGGCGAGGAGGAGGCAGCCAAGCGGCCCAGCGTGCAGATCGGCGACCCCTACGAGGAGAAGCGGCTCATCGAGGCCTGCCTGGCCCTGTTCGACGCCAGGTTGGTGGTAGGCATCCAGGACCTCGGTGGCGCCGGGCTCACCTGTGCCACCAGTGAGACGGCCAGCCGGGGTGGCGTGGGCATGGACGTCGACGTGTCGGCCGTCCCCCGCCGAGAGCCGGGCATGGCCCCCTTCGAGGTGATGACCAGCGAGAGCCAGGAGCGCATGCTGGCCATCGTCACCCCGTCCGACCTCGACGAGGTGCTGGCCGTGTGCGCCCGCTGGGAGGTGCGGGCCGCGGTGGTGGGGCGGGTGACGGGGACCGAGGGCCAGCTGCGGATCCTCGGCGGCCCTGACGGCGACGTCCTGGCCGACGTGCCGGCGTCGTCGCTGCACGACGATGCTCCCCGCTACGACCGTCCCCTGGCGGCGCCGTCGGTCGCGAGGGGCGACGCCGGGCTGGCCTCGATTCCTGCCCCCGCCGACGCCGGGGCCGATCTCCTCGACCTGCTCGTCGACCCCGCCTGGGTCTACCGCCAGTACGACTCGCAACTGTTCCTCAACACCGTGGAAGGCCCGGGGGGTGACGCCGCCGTGCTGCGCCTCGAGCACCCCACCACCGGTGCCGATACCGGCCGGGCGCTGGCGCTCACCACCGACGGCAACCACCGCTGGTGCGCCCTCGATCCCCGCCGGGGCACGGCCATGGTGGTGGCCGAGGGGGCGCTCAACCTGGCCTGCGTGGGAGCCCGCCCCCTGGCTCTGGTCGACTGCCTGAACTTCGGCAACCCCGAGCACCCCGAGGTGATGTGGCAGCTATCGGAGAGCATCGACGGGATGGCCGAGGCCTGCCTCGCCCTGGGGCTGCCGGTGGTGGGGGGCAACGTCAGCCTCTACAACGAGAGCCAGGGCCGGGACATCGATCCCACCCCCGTGGTCACGCTGCTCGGCATGATCGACCGCCTGGAGCGCCGGCCGCCAGGGGTGACGCTCGTACCTGGCGGCGCCCTGGTGCTGGTGGGGCCCCGATCGAACGAGCTGGGTGGCTCGCGCTGGGCCGCGCTCCGCCACGGAGGTCGCCCGGTAGGAGCGCTCCCGCCGCTCGACCTGGCCGCTCACGACGCCGTCTGTCGCTTCGTGCTCGACCTGGTCGGCGACGGCCTCGCGGCCGGTGTGCACGACGTGGCCGATGGTGGTCTGGCGGTCTGCCTGGGGGAGTTGGTGGCCGCCAGCGGGGTGGGAGCCGAGGTTGAGGGGCTCGACGGCCACGGCGAGCTCTTCGGGGAGTCGGCCTCCCGGGCGGTGGTGTGCACCGCACCCGGGGGCGAGGTCGAGGTGGCCCGGCGGGCCATGGCCGCTGGTGTAGCGCTCAGCGTCATCGGACGGGCCGGTGGTGACCGATTCGTGGTCGACGGAGTAGCGGGCCGCCTGGTCGACGTAGCCGTGGAGGAGGTCACTCGGAGGTGGCGCCAGGCGCTCCCGGAGAGGCTCGAGCGCATACCAGCGGCCTCGGGGTGAGGGGACTGGCCCCACGAGGTCGCTTCCTCCAATACGGTGTGGGCGTCGCGCCACGACGCGAAGAGTGAGATCGGACCAGGAAGGTCGAGGGGCCGTGCCGAAAGACGACCACGACGAGGTGCCCGACTGGACGGTCTGGCTGCGCTCCCGCCTGGAGCGCGTGTCCAGCTCGGAGGGCAAGACGGCCGACCGCGAGGCCACCGCGCTTCCTGCGCCGGTACAGGTGGGGGCGGACGATTCACGCGAGTTGGGTGATTCGGGCGGCGGAACTGTCGCGACGAGCCCGGAGGTGAGCGCTCCACCAGCAACCGCCGATCCGACGGCCGACCCCGTCACCTCGCCGGCATCCGCCGACACAGACGCTGACCCGGACGCCGACACGGACGTTGACACGGAGACCGACCAGAGTTCGGCGTCAGCGGCGAAGGCATCGCCCCCCGTCACCGCAGGCCAACCGCAGGCAGTCGTATCGAGCGCAGCCGGGCCCCCGCCTGCGGTCGCACCGTCAGTGGCACTCCCCGTTCCCACGCTCACCATTGCCCTGGAGTCCCTGCGCTCGGCCAGCATGGCCCTGTCGGCCCGGGTGGACGCGCTGGCCGACACGACCTCCAGCTTCCGCTCGGTGCTCAACGAGCGCCTGGACGAGTACGCCGAGACGGTGCTGCGGGTGGCCAAGGGCAATGCCTCCGACATCGAGGAGTACCGCCGGATGCACGCCGCGTCGATCACCGAGCTGCGTCGCACCGGCGCCGAGACCGCCGACAGCCTGGCTCGGCTGGCCGGGCGGATGGAGGAGCTGGTCACCACCCAGGCCGACGACGAGCGCTGGGCCGAGGTCCTGGGCCAGCTCTCCAACAACACCAACTCCAGCTTCCGCTCGGTGCTCAACGAGCGCCTGGACGAGTACGCCGAGACGGTGCTGCGGGTGGCCAAGGGCAATGCCTCCGACATCGAGGAGTACCGCCGGATGCACGCCGCGT
>JALZNY010000176.1 GCA_030857525.1 Actinomycetota bacterium | reverse complement strand
CGCCAGAAGGCGACTGGCGTCGTCGGCGTGGAGGGACGCGGCCGGGCCGGTGTCGACGATGCGCCCGGCGTCCATCACGGCATAGGTGTCAGCCAGGCGCGGGGCGAACTCCACGTACTGCTCCACCAGCACGAAGGTCAGCCCCCCGACCTGGCGGAGGTTGGCCAGGGCGTCCTCGATCTCGTCGATGATGGAGGGCTGGATGCCCTCGGTGGGCTCGTCGAGCACCATGAGGCGGGGCCGGGTCACCAGGCGTCGTTGGCCTCGGCGAAGTGGAAGTGGGAGCCGACCTGGACGGGACGGTCGCCGGTGTTGAGGACCCGCAGGGTGGTGACCGGCCGCCCGGCGTTGATGGTCACCGCCCCCTCGGCCAGGCGTAGCTCGCCGGGGATCACGGGACGGGCTGGTGGACCGTCACCAGCTTGGTGCCGTCGGGGAAGGTGGCCTCGACCTGGACCTCGCCCAACATCTCGGGAACGCCGTCCATGACCTGGTTCCGTCGCAGCACGTGGCGGCCCGCCTCCATGAGGTCGGCCACCTGACGCCCGTCCCGCGCTCCCTCCAAGAGGAACGAGGTGATGAGGGCCACGGCCTCGGGATGGTTCAGCAGCAGGCCCCGGTCCAGGCGCCGGCGGGCCACGTCGGCCGCCACGTGGACGAGCAGCCGCTCCTGCTCGTGGGGCGTCAGCCGCATCGCCCGACGTTAGTGCGGCGGACGGGGCAGGTGACCGGCCCGGACCAGGCAGCCCAGGGTGTCGCAGATCACCCGGGTGCCCATGAGCGAGGTGATGTCGGCGTTGTCGTAGGGCGGGGAGCACTCCACCACCTCGATGCCGGCCAGGGGGCGCTCGGCGATGAGCTGGATGAACTTCAGCACCTCCCGGGGGAGGAAGCCGCCGGGCTCGGGCCAGCCGGTGCCGGGCACGAAGGCGGCGTCGAGGCAGTCGATGTCGAAGCTCAGCCACACCGCCTCGGCCCCGTCCCAGGCCACCTCCAGGGCCCGCTCGGCGGCGGCCTCGATGCCCATCTCCACGCAGTCGGTGACGGTGAGGATGGTCGTGCCCCGCTCCCGGCCCACCTTCACGCCCGGCCGGGGCGCCTGCCACCCGCCGATGCCGATCTGCACCAGGTTGGTGGCGGGCACGTTGGGGATGTCGGTGGCGTGGAACCACGGCGTGGTGTGCATGCGCTCGTCAAGGTCGGTCTCCTGGGTGTCGACGTGGCGGTCGAAGTGGATGATGCCGAGCTTGCCGTCGAGGTGGGGCGCCACACCCCGGACGGTCGGGTAGCCGATCGAGTGGTCGCCGCCCAGCACCACCGGGAAGGCGCCCGAGGCGTAGACGTGGGAGACGGCCTTAGTGATCTGGTCGAAGGACTTCTCGATGTTGCCGGGGATGGTGAAGATGTCGCCCAGGTCGCACATGGTGATGGATTCCCGCAGGTCGACGCCTAGCTCGAAGCTGTAGGGGCCGTAGAGGGCCGAGATGCGGCGCATCCCCTGGGGACCGAAGCGGGTGCCGGGGCGGTAGGTGGTGCCCGAGTCGTGGGGGGCGCCGAGTATGGCCACGTCGTACTCGCCGCAGCGGCGGACATCCTCCACGTAGGGCTGCTTGAGGAAGGTGTTGATGCCGGCGTAATGCGGCAGCTCTCCCCGGCTGAAGGTGGGGATGGAGCGGTCGACTATCGAGTCGGCCCCGGGCAAGCCCAGCTCGAGGCCCCGGGCCACCTCCGCCTCCCACCGGGCTGTGGGTAGACCGGCTTCGGCCTCCACCGCTCGCTGGGCCTCTGGTCCCGACCGGTTGGTGCCTTCTTTTCTAGAGTTCGTCAAGAGCAGGGATCTTGCCGGGCCGGGCCGGGCCGGTCAAGGCGACGACAGGATGGGCGGCGACCGGCCGGGCGGGAACCACAGACCCCCCTCCACCCCTTGGGGCTCCCCTCACTACCATGGCCCCCCGTGGCCTCTTCGCCCGACGTTGGAGGGCCGGCGAGCGTCCGACCCCGGGGCCGGCCCCGAAGCCGCCCCCGTCCGGTCGAGGGCACCGGCGCGACCGTCGACGACATCGTGGCCGCCGCCGCCGCCCTCTTCGCTGAGCGTGGCATCCACGCCGTGACCATGGGTGACATCGCCGAGCGGGCGGGGCTTCAACAGCCCTCGCTCTACTACTACTTCCGCTCCAAGATCGACGTGCTCGGCCACATCCTCGACGACGTCAACCGCATCCCCCTCACGATCGTCGAGCGAGCCCGGACGTCGCCGGGTTCGGTCGCCGTGCGCCTCTACTGGCTCATCTACCAGGATGTTCTCGCCATCTGTCGCTTTCCCTTCGACATCAACGAGGTCCACCGCCTGGCCGGCAGCCATCGGGTCGAGTTCGAGCGCTACTGGGCCCAGCGCCAGCGCCTGAACGACGAGGTCGAGGCCCTGGTGGCCGCCGGCGTGGAGTCGGGCGAGCTACGCGACGTCGACCCCCGCCTCGCCGCCCTCACCCTGCTGGCCAACGACGAGGCCACGCAGAACTGGTTCCGACCCGTCGCTGGTCACCGCCTCCACGGCCGCCTCGACCCTGCCCTGGGTGACTACTCGGCCGAGGAGGTGGCCGACCACAACGCCGAGATGGCCCTTCGCCACCTGCTGGTCCGGCCCTCGGCCGTCGACGCCGCCCGGTCCCGGGCCCGTGCCCTCGACCTGGCCGATTGAGGACGCGGCCCCGAACAGTCAGCTTCCGTTCAGGTAGTCGATACACGGCATTGTTTCTACAGACATTCGAGGGAAACGCACTTCTCCTACCGTCGTGACCGCCCGCCAGTGATCCGGAGGTCACGGTGCCCCAGTCCCGACACGTCCACCGCATGGCCTTCCTGGCCGTCCTCGCCGGACTGGTCCTCCTCGCCGCCTGCGGCGGGGGGGGCGGCGGCGCCGGCGGGGGTTCGGTCTCATCGCAGGAACCCATCCGCCTCGGCTACTCCGCCTGGCCCGGATGGTTCCCCTGGTCGGTGACCGAGGCCGAGGGCCTGTTCGAGGAGGCCGGGGTCGACGTCGAGCTGGTCTTCTTCAGCGACTACCTCAGCTCGCTCGACGCCATGGCCGCCGGCCAGATCGACGCCAACAGCCAGACCCTCAACGACACCCTGGTCTCGGTCTCGGCCGGCAGCCAGCAGCGCGTGGTCCTGGTAAATGACAACTCGGCCGGCAACGACGCCATCATCGTGGATGAGTCCATCGGCTCCATCGAGGAGCTGGCCGGGCGCACGGTGGCGGCCGAGCTGGGCGTGGTCGACCACTTCCTCCTCCTGCAGGGCCTCGAGTCGGTGGGCTTGAGCGAGGAGGATGTCGACTTCCGGGGGCTGCCCACCGACGCCGCCGCCGCCGCCTTCGCCGCCGGCGAGGTGGACGCGGTGGGCGTGTTCGCCCCCTTCACCCTCCAGGCCCTGGAGCGTCCCGGCTCTCGCGTGCTGTTCGACTCCGCCGACTTCCCGGGCACCATCCCCGACCTGCTGGTGACCAGTCCCGAGTTGGTCGAGGAGCGCCCCGACGACGTGCAGTCCCTGGTCGACGCCTGGTACGCCACCCTCGCCCACCTCGAGGCCGAGCCCGAGGACGCCCGGTCGACCATGGCGTCGGTGGCCGGGATCCCGCCCGAGGAGTACGAGTCCCTGGAGGCGGGCACCCGCCTCTTCTCGGCCGAGGAGGCGTTGGCCGCCTTCTCCGGAGAGACCCTCCCCGAGGGACTGCGGCCCATGGCCGAAGAGATCAACGGCTTCCTCGTCAGCAGCGGGTTGGCCGAGGAACCAGCCCCGCTCGACGGGCTGTTCGTCGACACCTTCACCGCCGACCACCTGGAAGGCCAGGGTGGTTGACGCCACCAGCACCGGGCCAGGGCCGAGAGGACCGACGGGGCGGCCATCGGGACGGGGTCGACGAGCGTCACCGCTGCTCGACCTACGGGGCGAGCTGCCCGGCCCCGTGCGCCTGTCCCTCGCCGGCGCGGGCCTCCTGGCCGTGCTGGTGCTGTGGCTGTGGGCGGCGGGGCGGGGTGGCGAGACGGGTCTCGTCCCCTCCCCCGCCGAGACCCTCACCGCCCTGGGCGACCAGTGGCGCGAGGGGAACCTGTGGATCGACTTCCGGGCCTCGATCACCCGGATCCTCGCCGGCTACGGGATCTCCATCACCGCCGGCGTGGTCGTCGGGTTGACCATCGGCTCGCTCCGCTCGGCCGAGGCGGCCCTGGAGGCGCCCATCGGCTTCATGCGCTACGTGCCCGCCACCGCCCTCACCCCGCTGCTCCTGTTGTGGATGGGAATCGGGGAGAC
>JALZNY010000175.1 GCA_030857525.1 Actinomycetota bacterium | reverse complement strand
ACATCAGTCCAGATCGAGCGCTCCTCGCCGCGCTCGGGTAGTCGCACCCGCAGCATTTCACGATCGCCTTCTTGTCACCCGGTTGTCACCGCAAAGTGATCCCACGGCCTCCCACGAGCGCCGACGACAGCAGACCAACGACCCTTGAAAACGGGCTCTGATCAGGTACTATCACCTACGAGGTCCCACCAGCGCCGACGGGCGCATACGGGAGAAACAGGCTGACCGACGGGCTCATAACCCGAAGGTCGTAGGTTCAAATCCTACCCCCGCCACCAACGAAAGCGCAGCTCAGAAGGGGTGCCGAGAAATCGGTGCCCCTTCTTTTTCGCCCCGCGTGGTCACGGAATGGTCACGGGAGATCGCGATCTGTCACCTCCGCACCATCCCACGGGGTCCTTTCGGCTGGGTCGATCGGCACGGACGCGAGGCGGCACGTCGGTCCCGGGGCTGGGCCACAAGTGACCTCTCCTACATGTCCAGCTCGGTGATCTGCACCTCAGCCTCCACCTGATAGCCACTGCTCACCGGGTCCCGTGGATCAGCCGTGCTCGCCAGCGCCTACGGGAACAGACCTCTTCCGTCGGGCTTATAACCCGGAGCGACGTCCTTGCGGACGAAAAGGCAGCCGTCACCATGGCGGACAGGTTCCATGCAGGCTCGCCCCGTCCGCAGGTCGGTCATGCCACAGAGGTGAGCTTCGACGATGTCGTCGTCGAAGGCCACGTTGTGTACCTCGCGTCGGTCGTCGGGGTCGCGTTGCACGTCCTTCCCCGACGAGTGATGGGCCACCTTCACCTCTTGGTTGCTCCTCTGGGGCTCGGTTCGCATGATGGCTGCTCCTCGTGGTTATGGGGTTGTCGGGTGAAAATCGGATCTGCTGCTGGCCCGGTGCCCAGCGGTGGGGTGCTCGTCGTCCCTTCCGGAAGCTGCTCACGTTGGCTTGTCGCCTCCCAGTTGAGGCGCTGCTGGGTGTTGGAACGCGAGGATTCGTGCCCCTCATTGGTAAAGGCATCGGCAGTACTGAGGGCGAACTTGAGCCCCTGGGGGAGATTGTTGGGGCATCGTCGTCCACGGCACGCCACCGTAGGCCGTAGTCGCGCCCGGGACTACGGCCGAGGGGGCCGGTTCGCGTTCTGATGCTCCTATGGGTGGGAACTTGTCAAGTCGGCCTTTGGCTGCGCTAGCCACGTCTCGTAGCGGGAGGCGAGGTCAGCGTCGTGCCTGATCCCGCGCTCGAGCTCGGAGATGCGAGTGGGCCAGCTGTCCAGGGCGGTGGCGACGATGGCAAGGCTGACCCCCACCTTGGTGCGGGCGGCCCGCAGGTCCGAGCCTTGAAGCACTGGTGGTGGGTCGGTCAGAAGACGGAAAACCTCTCGGGCGACGTAGCGCTTGAGACAGCGGATGATCTCCTTGGCGCTCTTGCCCTCGGCCCGGCGCTCAGCGGCCTGCCGCCGCCCGGTGCCGGGGTGCCGCCCAGCTTCCAATCGAAGGCTGTTGCGAGCTCTGTCTACCCTGCCGGCTGCCCTATAAGGGTCCCCGCCTGAACTATTCGCGCGATAGTGAGGAACAGCCGCCGACCGAGCTCGTGGGGATCCTGGTAGATGCCGTCCAGCCGGCTGGTGTTGAACGTCGACGCCCGCCGGACGATGCCGTGGACCTCGTAGCCCTTGTCGAGGAGCAGCTCGGCCAGGCGGGGATCACGGGTCGGGCACGGGGCGGTTCACCACCCCACCACCCCCTGCGCAGCCGACGTCGACTGGTCCCTCCGCAATCCAAGAGGGGTTCAGTCCGTACACGGTGAGGCCGATACAACCTGAGGCGCCCATGGTGCCGCTCGACTCGTACCTAGAGAGGTGCTCCATGCCCGCACGGATCCGACGTCCCACCCCGACCGACACGACCGCGGGCGCTCGCCTGCGCCTGCGTGGCCCCGGCCTGGCGCTGGCGGTGGTGCTCGGCCTCCTGGTCTCGATGTCCTCGGCGGCGGCAGCCGACCCTGGTGTCGGCCGCAGCGACCAGGCGCCCCCCGGGCGAGCCGGGGCACCGGCGGTGCGCCAGCCCGAGCAGGTGGCCGACCGCTACATCGTGGTGTACCAGGCCTCGGTGGGCGACCCCCGGGGCAAGACTGAGCGGCTGGAGCGGGCCCGGGGCTTCAAGGCGGCCAGGCGCTACGAGCGTGCCATCGAGGGCTTCGCCGCCAAGCTGTCGCCGGCCCAGGTGGAGGCCCTGCGCGACGACCCCGAGGTGGCCTTCGTCAGCCCCGACCGGCCGGTGACGGCCCAGGGGCTGGTCCCGGTCTCGGTCAACGACACACCGCCTCCGGGCGTGCGACGCATCGAGGCCGGCACCGACGAGTCCATCCGCGAGGCCAGCACCGTCAACGTGGCGGTGATCGACACCGGGATCGACCTCGACCATCCCGACCTCAACGTCGTCGACGGGATCGACTGCATCGGATCAGGTCCGGCCGAGGACCAGAACGGCCACGGCACCCACGTGGCGGGCACCGTGGCGGCGCGCAACAACGGCGCCGGGGTGACCGGCGTCGCCCCCGGAACCCGGGTCTATGCCGCCAAGGTGCTCGACGCCGACGGCAACGGCTCGTTCTCCTCGATCATCTGCGCCATCGACTGGGTCACCGCCACCCGCAGCGACGCCGACCCCGGCAACGACATCGCCGTGGCCAACATGAGCCTCGGCGGCCAGGGCAGCCCCGTGGGCAGCTGCGCCAGCACTACTGACGCCCTCCACCGGGCCATCTGCGCCTCCACCGCCGCCGGCGTCACCTACGTGGTGGCCGCCGGCAACAGCGGGTGGGACTTCGACTACGCGTCGACCCCCGACGTCCCCGCTGCCTACCCCGAGGTGCTCACCGTGGCCGCGGTGGCCGACAGCGACGGCCGCCCCGGAGGGCTGGGCGGCGCCCCCGCCTGTGACAGCGGCCAGGCGGACGACACCTACGCCAGCTTCTCCAACTACGCCGCCACCCCTGCCGGGGCCGCCCACCTGGTAGCCGCCCCGGGCTCGTGCGTCACCTCCACGTGGCTCGACGGCAGCTACGCCACCATCTCGGGCACCAGCATGGCGTCGCCCCACGTGGCCGGGGTGGCCGCCCTGTGCCTGGGGGAGGCCGGGGCCGCCGGCCCGTGCAGCGGGCTCAGCCCCGCCCAGGTCCGCCAGCGCATCATCGACGACGCAAAGGCCCGCACCGCCGCCACCAGCGGCTACGGCTTCGGCGGCGACCCGCTGCGACCGGTCTCGGGGCGCACCTACGGCAACCTCTCCTGGGCCACCACCGCCCCCACCGCGCCCACCGCCGACACCACGCCGCCCGTCGTCGCCTCGGTCACGCCGGCTCCCGGCGCCGTGGCCGTGGCCCGCAGCGCCGAGGTGGCCGTCACCTTCAGTGAGGCGATGGACACCGCGGCCACCGCCACCGCCTTCTCCCTCACCCGCGCCAGTGACGGCGCCCCGGTGGCGGGCAGCATCTCGTGGAGCGGCAACACCTTGCGGTTCCGGCCGTCGTCGGCGCTGGCCGCGGGCACCTCGTACCGGGCCAGGGTGAGCACCGTCGCCCGGGACCTGGCCGGGAACCGCCTGGGCTCGGAGCAGGTGTGGAGCTTCACCACCCTCGCCGAGGTCAGCGCCGCGCCCAGCACCATCACCCGCCAGTCGGGCTCGCTCCTCGGAGGTGGGCCGACCCAGCTGGGGACCGACGACAACGCCTACTACCGCAACGCCTCCACCACGAGATCGACCTACACCACCTCGTGGTACGGCACGTTCTCGAGCGTCTCCAACTCCCTGAGCTCGCTCAAGGTGACCTACAAGGGCAAGAGCTCCCGCACCTGCACCCAGAACGTGGAGATCTGGCGCTGGACGACCAACACCTGGATCAGCCTCGACTCCCGCAGCGTGGGCACCACCGAGGTCCTGGTCGAGCGTCTTCCCGGAGGGACCCTGGCCGACTACGTGAGTGGGACCTCGGGCGACGGCCAGGTCCACGTGCGGGTTCGCTGCACGCTCACCTCGGCGAGCTTCAACACCAGTGCCGACTTGCTGAGGATCACCTACACCAGGCCCTAGAGCTGCCGCAGCGGATGGGCGAGCGGGCACGGCGAGCAGCCCCGAGCCTGCCTGTCACCGGGGCAGCCATCGGTTGGGAGTTGTTCCTGGCTGGGTTGGCCATCGTGCTCGGTGGCCTGTTGGTGCTTGTGTCGCAGTCGCAGAACCGGGCTCGCCGGCAACGGTCGATCACCGGCGTCTGAACCGGCGGCACTATCTCAGCGTGAGACGGCCACGGCTCCTC
>JALZNY010000174.1 GCA_030857525.1 Actinomycetota bacterium | reverse complement strand
CCACCTGGGAGTCCTACATGGGTGGTGCGCTGGCCGACGTGCCCGTGACCGAGTTCACCGAGCCCGCCCCCATCACCGACCTGGCCGACATCCTGCGTCGCCGCTCCCGGGGAGGCTTCGACGTCCAGGCCCGCAGGGAAGCCCAGGGCACCGATCCCGGTGCCTACGTGGAGGAGCTTCCCGCCCCTTCGGTCGACGTGCCCCCGGCCACCACGACGACCGTGCCGCGTGGCGACGATGACGAGGACGACAACGACCAGGAGGAGCTCGACTCGTACTTCGACCGGCTGTTCCCGTCGAGGGACCGGGACGAGGAGACCGGCGAGCGGGACCGGGAGGGCGACCGTGACCGCCGGGACTCAGGCTGACCCAGGCTGACTCGGGCTACTCGCCGATCCCCTCGGCCTGACCCTGGTCCTCGGGGCAGGCCAGCAGCTCGACGCAGGCATCACCGATGGGCGGTGCGAAGTACACGTCGTCGGGAGGGAATCCGAGGGGGGCGTAGGTTCGAGAGCTGATGCCCACCACCTCACCGCTGGCATTCACCAGCGGTGCCCCCTGGAACTGCATGCCGACGGGCGTGTCGTGCTGGATGCCCGCCGCGCTCACGTCGCCCACCAGTCCCTGGCTGGCCGATCCTCCCGCCCCTCCCAGGCCCGAGATCGAGAACACCCGCTCCCCGGTGCGGGTGCCGTCGGCCCAGGCCAGGCGCTCCACCCCGCCCGCCGGGATGGACAGCAGAGCGAGATCGCGGCCCTCCTCCCAGCTCACCAGGGTGGCGACGAGCTCCTCTTCACCTTGGCGCGCCCGGACCTCGGGACCAGGTTCGCGGGTAGCGGCGCTGATGGTGGCGAACGACGTGAGCAGGAAGCTCTGCTCGGCGTCGGAGAAGACCACAAAGGCGCTACCCACCGAGGGCGCCCCGTCCTCGTCGAGCGTGGTGACGAAGTAGGTCGACGGTGACACCCGCTCGACGAGTTGCTCCAGGGTGTCTCCGGTCGCGCCCAGGCGCTGGAGGGGCTCGAGCTCGGCCCGCACCGCCGCCTTGGCCTGTTCCTGCTCGGTGTCGATGATCTGCACTGCGGTGTCCAGGCGCTCGTCGAAGGTGGAGGCGTACTCGACCCCCCGGTCGAGGCGGTAGGCGTAGTAGGCGTAGAGGACGGCGCCGCTGAAGGCGGCTCCCACCGACGCGGCGAGCATCAGGGCGCTGATCCCCAGCACGGAGCGTGGGAGCAGGCGATCCCGCCATTCGGCAGGGGGACCGCTACGCCGAGGGGGTCGGCTCTCCTCGGGGGGCATGGCCACGAAGGCTAGAGGTTAGGTCGGGGGGCGATGCCTCGGGCTCGCGCGCAACCAAACGAGGGCACGTGATCCGGTGGGTACCCTGCCAACGATGGCTGCGCTTTTCGTCGTGGTGTTCCTTGTGGTCCCCTTGGTAGAGCTCTATGTGCTCATCCAAGTGGGCTCGGCCATCGGCGCCCTCAACACCATCGCCCTGCTTCTGCTCATGGGCGTGCTGGGAGGATGGCTGATGAAGCGTGAAGGCCTCGGGGTGGTCCGGCGAGTCCAGTCGCAGCTGCGGTCAGGCCGGGCCCCGACGACGGAGGTGGTCGACGGGTTCCTTATCCTGTTCGGCGGGGCCCTCATGCTCACACCCGGGTTCCTGAGCGACGCCCTCGGTCTAGCGCTGCTCATCCCCCCGGTACGTGCCGTGGTGCGGGCCAGCGTGTCCCGGCGCATGCGCCTACGGGTGCTCGGTGGACCCGGGGATCGTGACCGCGGACGCGACCGACCGGATGACGGCAGGGCAGGCCCGGGTTACCTGGACGTGTGACGGTTCAAGTTCAGCGGTGGCGAACGCGCCCGCGGCTTCCTTCTGACTCACGTCCCCGGGTACCGTGCGATTCGCTCGTCGCGGTGCCCTCCTTGGTGTCACCGTGCTTGGGGCCACTGCTGCCCTGGACCGTTTGGGCGCCCCCTCCCTCGAGCTCCTGGTCGCCAGCCGTGTCCAGCTCCTCGTAGCTGCCGTCCTCGGTCTGGGTGAGGGCTGCCTGTCCCGACATCCTCTTGCTGCCCCTGGTGCGAGCGGGCGAATTCCATGCGGACTCCATCGCGTACAACATGACAGGACCCTAGCATTCCCAGAACGCCCAGGCCAGGGCGAGCCTTGACCAAAGGATCACCCCGTCGTTCCCGAGGAGGCCCCCCACGTGACCGCCGTCACCGCGCCAGATCCGCCCGCCGGCACCGGACCGCCGCCCCCCATCCTGTCGGCCCGGGGCGTGCACAAGACCTACCGCAGCGGAGCCGAGTCTGTCGAGGCCCTCGACGGCGTCGATCTCGACGTGGCCGCCGGTGAATTCGTAGCGGTCATGGGTCCTTCGGGGTCGGGCAAGACCACCCTGCTCAACTGCCTGTCGGGTCTTGACGACATCGACCAAGGCAGCGTCGTCGTCGACGGGGAAGCGATCCATGAGCTGAGCGACGCCCGCCGCACGCGCCACCGGGCGGCGTCCATGGGTTTCGTGTTCCAGGCCTTCAACCTGATCCCGGTGTTCACCGCGGTCGAGAACGTCGAGCTCCCCCTGCTGCTGGCCGGCCGCAGCCCCAAGGAAGCGCGCACCAGGGCCGAGGAGACGCTCGAGCGCCTCGGTCTGGGACATCGCCTGCGCCACCGGCCACCGGAGCTCTCCGGGGGCGAGCAGCAGCGGGTCACCGTGGCCCGGGCCATCGCCGGCGAGCCCAAGGTGGTCTGGGCCGACGAGCCCACCGGCAACCTCGACACCGAGACTGCGGCCGGCGTGATGGGCCTGCTCACCGACCTGCATCGCGAGGGCCTCACCCTGTTGCTCGTCACCCACGACGAGGCCATCGGGGCCACGGCCGGGCGCCGGGTGGTCGTGCGCGACGGACATATCGTCAGCGACGAGCGTCAGGGCTCGTCCCCGTCGTGATCGTCGTCGTCCTGGCGTCGCTGCCGTTCCTGTTCCTCGCATTCCGTCGTCCGGTCCTGCGCCGCCTGGCCCTGCGCAACGCCGCCCGGAGGCCACGCGAGACCGCGCTGGTGGTGCTCGGCTCGCTGCTGGGCACGGCCATCATCACCGGCTCGCTGGTGGTGGGCGACACCCTCGACGCCTCCCTTCGCCAAGGGGCGACGACCAAGCTCGGGCCCGTCGACGAGCTCATCAGCACCTCGTCGGCGAGTGAGCAGGCCGACCTGGCCGCCTCCCTGCAGCTGCTCGACGCGGGCGACGACGTGATCGACGGCGTCCTGGCCCTGACCACGCTGGCGGCCGCGGTATCCGCTCCCGGGTCGGGAGACGGCCCGGCCCGGGCCGAGCCGTCGGCCACCGTGGTCGAGGTCGACTTCGAGGCCGCCCGGGCCTTCGGGTCGGATCCCACCACCACCGGCATCGAGGGGACGACGCCGGGGCCGGGCCGCACCGCGGTAGGCGAGGACCTGTCCGAGGAGCTGGGCGTGGACGTGGGGGACAACCTCACCCTCTACGCCTTCGGCCAGGAGCGCGAGCTGGTCGTCGACCGGGTGCTGGCCCAGCAGGGTGTCGCCGGATTCTCGCCCGGCTTCGGCAGTCGCTCGCCCAACCTGTTCGTCGCCCCGGGCACCTTGGCCGCCGTGGCCGAGGTGGCCGGATCGGCCGGCTCGGCCGGTGACCCATCCGCCGTCGCGTCCCCACCGGCGACCCTCGTCGCCGTGTCCAACCAGGGTGGGCCACTGGAGGGGGCGCAAGCGACGGAGGCTGCCACCGCGGCGATCGCCGCCCACCTCGGGGCGGCGCCGGCGGGCCTGGCGAGCGCCAAGGCCGATCTGTTGGCCGACGCCGAGGAGGTGGGGGCGGAGTTCACCGAGCTGTTCGGCGCTATCGGCTTCTTCAGCGTGATCGCCGGGATCCTGCTCCTCGTGAACATCTTCGTGATGCTCGCCCAGGAGCGGAAGTCGGAGATGGGGATGCTGCGGGCCATCGGCCTGCGCCGGGCCAGCCTGGTGGGTTCGTTCACCCTCGAGGGGTGGATGTACGCGCTGGCCTCGGCGCTGCTGGGGGCGCTGGTCGGCATCGGGATCGGGCGGGTGGTGGCGGGGGTGGCGGCCGACATCTTCGGCGGGGCCGAAGAGACCCTCGAGCTGACCTTCGCCGTCGACGCCTCCAGCGTCGAGTCCGGCTTCTCCATCGGCTTCGCCATCTCGCTGCTCACTGTCGCCCTCACGTCGCTGTCGATCGCCCGGGTCAACGTCATCCGTGCCATCCGCGATCTGCCCGAACCTCCGGCCCCCCGGACCCGGCTGCGGTCCCTGGTGGCCGGCGCCCTGATCGTGGTGGGG
>JALZNY010000173.1:1109-4339 GCA_030857525.1 Actinomycetota bacterium | reverse complement strand
GGGCGGGGACTGGCGCGATAGCTCGTCGAGGGTGCACAGCACCACGGCGGCACCGAGGAGGTCGTCGCAGGCCCGGCTGCAGATGCGCCCGCCCTCCAGGGCGAAGCCGGGGAAGCCCCACATGGCGAAGCCGCCCACGGCTGCTTCACCCTCGACCACCCGGGCCCGGGCCCGGGTCAGGCGAGCGCCGTCACCCTCGGCGCCCACAAGCTCGCCCTGGCCCACGGCTTCGTCGTCGCCGGGGCGAAAGAAGTGGACCGGCGAACCAGCCACGGCGTTGACTACGGCCAGACCGCCCCGGAACGACAGCGTGACCAGCTCGCCCTCTTGCCCGTCGACGGCGAACCCGGGGTGGTCGAGGTGGGCCACCAGGACCAAGGGGCGCTCGGCGTCGCCCTCGTCACCGTGGTAGCGCACGACGACGTTGCCGGCCTGGTCACGCGTCGCGGCCAGGTTCGCTCGACCCTGTACCGCCTCGAACACATGGGCGGCGGGCCGGTTCTCGACCAGGGGCACGGTCGGCCGCGACAGCAGGCGCTCGGCCACTGCCAGCCAGGCGGCTCGGCGGTCCACGACGTCGAAGTTAGTGCCACAGCACTACCGGCGACGCCGAGCCAGCAGGGCGTTGAGCTCGCCGCCGACGAGAAGGCCCATGCCGAGCAGGTACAGCCAGATGAGCAGGATCATGGCCCCCCCGAGCACGCCGAAGACGGGGTTGGTCCCCGACGCGAACGTGAGGTAGAGGCGGAAGGCGAACGACACCGCCAACCACCAGATGCCGGCCAGCAGACCGCCGGGGATCTGGTTTCGCCAACCCTTGCGCCACCCCCGCCAGTGCCACCAACTGGTCCCCTCGGGATGACGACCCCGCGCCGCGACGTGGAGCACGGTGACCGCCCAGATGACCAGGGCGGCGAAGGCGAGGGGTGGGCGCAGGACCTGCCAGACGAAGGCGAAGATCCCCCGCTGGCCGAGCGCCTCGGCCACCTCCTTCCCGCCGCCGAGAAGGGGGCCGAGCACGAGCAGGGTCAGCATGGCCACGAGCACGCCGACGCTGCCCAGGGCCAGGAGCAGAGCAGTGAGCGCGCTCTGGCGGATCGAGCTGGGTTCGAGGTCGTAGGCCACCTCGAGTGCCCGCAGGGCGCCGAAGAAGCTCCGGCTGGCGGCGAAGACGGCGGTCAACAGGCCCAGGGTGACCAGTCCCGTCCGGCGCTCGTCGAAGAGCATCTGGATCGCCTCGAGGACGCCGTTGGCGTCGTCGGTGAACACCCGGTCGAGGAAGCCGAGGACGGCGACCTCGGCTTCGACGGCCAGCTCCCGGCCCACCACGCTGTCGAGAGAGCCGAGGACGGCGGCCGACGCCACCAGGGCGGGAAACAGCCCGAGCATGGCGAAGAACGCCACCTCGGCGGCCAGGCCGGTGACCCGGTCTTGGCGCGCCTCCCGGGCGACCTCCCGGGCGATGTCCAGGCCGGCCTGGACCCGGGGGTGGCTCGCCAGGCGGTCGGCGGCGGCGCTCAGCGCGTCCTACGGGTGTACACGGGCGGCTCGAACACCCGGCCGCAGCGGCACTTGCCGAGCTGCTTCACCAGGTGGCGACGCTCGACCTCGGCCCACACCTCGTCGTCGGTCATCGAATGCGCCACCTCGGCTCGGGCTTCGGGGTCGCTGGCGATGGCGGGGGCGGCGATGGTGGCGACCACGCCGGGTTTGAACCAGTAGCCCGGGCACTCAGGCCCCCGCCCCGGGCCGCACGCCTGGTCGTCGTTGTAGCCGTGCCAGTCGGGCAGGCCGTTCAAGCCCTTGGTGATGGCCGCCTCGGCGGCGCTCATGACCTCGTCGTCGTCCGGTTCGGCCTCGATGCTCATCGCCGGCCAGGATAGGCCGGCCAGTGTCGCTACCTATCTCAGTGTCGGTGGGTGACGAGGTCCATGACCAGGTGGACGCAGGCGCCCACGGTCACGCCGAGGGCAGCGCCGCCGAGGACGTCGAGGGGGAGGTGGACGCCGAAGTACAAGCGGGTGAAGGCGACGGTGGCGGCCAGGAGGAGGATCACCACTCGCCATCGGGCTGAGAGGTAGGGATATGCGACCGCAGCCAGGGCGAAGGCCACGGCGGTGTGACCCGACGGGAAGCCCAGGCCCTCGTCGCCGATGTCGCCTGCGGTGCGGGTGTTGACGTCGTCGAAGAAGCTGGCCGGCCGGCCCCGCCCCATCAGGTCCTTCATCACCCGGGCCAGGAGCCAGGTCGCCATGCCAGCCGCCAGCAGGTCGAAGCCAGGGCGCAGGCGCCGCCACCCGAGGACGGCCAGGACGGCCACGACGGGGACGACGAGCACAGTCCCCAGCTGCATCACCGTCCACAAGGGCCACTCGATGGCGTCGGGCAGGCCGTTGACGGCAGCGAACAGCGCTCGCTCCAGGGCGCTGACGTCGTTAGGAAGGGCGCTGAGGGTGGTGACGGTCAGGGCGACGGCGGCGACCGCCAGTGACCAGGAGGCGTGGATGCGAGAGCGGTCCCGGGACAGCCGCCGGTGGGTGGGGCGGGCGTCGGCGGCGAGGCGGGCCACAGGCCATGGTAGGCCGAGCGCGCCGCCAATGCCTCGGGCAGCAGGATCGCTCCCCTCACGGCAGTTTCACGAGGCCCGAGAGGCGTAGCTGGCCGAAGGTCATGCTCCCAGACATACTCTTGGTATGACGCAAATCGCAGTGAAGCTTCCCGACGAGCTGGTAGCCGAGGTCGACGAGCTCGTGGCCAACGGAGCCTTTGCCAACCGGTCGGTGGCCGTGCGCCGAGGTCTCGAAGCGATCGTCGACAGCGAGCGACGGCGCCGCCTGGACGGGGCCTACGAGGATGGCTATCGGAGGATCCCCGAGACCGAACAGGAGCTGGCCGAAGCCACCCGGTTGGCTATCCAAGCCATCCACGACGAGCCCTGGGATCCGTGGTGGTAGCCCGAGGCGAGCTGTGGTGGGGCGAAGCGCCCGACGACAAGGGCCGTCCGTTCCTCGTGGTGAGCCGAGACGCCGCCAACAACGTGATGCGCCACGTACTGGTAGCTCCTGTCACCACTCGGGTGCGGAGCATCCCGAGTGAGCTCCCCTTGGACGAGGCAGAAGGCCTTCCTCGGCCATCAGTGGCGACCTTCGACAACCTGCGACCGTTTCCCAAGGCGATGTTGGTGCGGCGGCTTGGCGCGCTGGGAGCTGACCGGGCCGGCGAGATCTGTC
>JALZNY010000173.1:0-1099 GCA_030857525.1 Actinomycetota bacterium | reverse complement strand
TCTGTCAGACGGCTGCGGCCACGCTTGACTGCTGACTGGTGATTACCGGCTTCTGATACCTGGATCGGGTGTGATCGCGCCAGATCCAGGTATCAGATCGTCCGTCGGCTACCTGGCCACGAAGTATTTGGCCTGGGGGTGATGGCAGATGATGGCCGAGGTGGTCTGCTCGGGCTGGTACTGGTAGCCGGTGTCCTCGGAGACCTCCAGGCCGATGCGCTCGCCGGCGAGCAGCGAGGACACCTTGACGTTGTCCTCCAGGTCAGGGCAGGCGGGGTAGCCCCACGAGTAGCGCCCGCCCCGGTACTGCTGGCGGAACAGCCCGGTGAGGGTGGGACCGTCCTCGTCGGCGAAGCCCCACTCCTCCCTGATGCGGTGGTGCCAGTACTCGGCCAGGGCCTCGGCCATCTCCACCCCCAGGCCGTGGACCAAGAGGTAACGGGCGTACTCGTCGGCGGCGAACAGCTCAGCGGCCCGCTCGGAGATGGCGGCCCCCATGGTGACGATGTGGAAGGCGGCGTAGTCGGCCTCGCCTGAGTCGAGCGGGCGGAAGAAGTCGGCGATGCACAGGAACGGATGCTCGGGCTGGCGGGGGAAGGCGAAGCGGCCCCACTCGGCGGTGCGGGTGTCGTCGGTCCACACCACCACGTCGTCGCCGTCGCCGTTGGCTGGGAAGTATCCGTAGACCACCTGGGGCAACAGGAAACCCGAGGCGGTGGCCTCGGCCAACTGCTCCCGCAGCACGGGACGGATGCGGTCCTTGAACTCGGCGTCGGTCTCCCCCCGAGCGCCGTCGGTGCCCTTGTTGGGACGGTAGCCCCACTGGTTGCGGAACAGGGCGGTCTCGTTGATGTAGGCCGCCACCTCGTCGACGGCGATGCCCCTCACCGCTCGCGAGCCCACGAAGGGGGGCTTGAACACCTGGTTGTCGGCGGCCACCTCGGGCGACCGCGCCGGCACCCCGCCCGGAGGCTCCTCGATCACCCGCTGGCTGCGTCGGGGGGGCAGCACCCGGCCCCCCGGTTCCCGCCCGAAGCCGGGATCGTCATCGCCGCCCCGGCGCAGCTCGGCCAGTCGGTCGAGGGTGCGTAGGCCCTCG
>JALZNY010000172.1 GCA_030857525.1 Actinomycetota bacterium | reverse complement strand
CGGCCGACGAGATCGCCGGCGAGGCCCGCGACCAGCGGGTGGAGGCCGACCTCGTTCGCCGGCTCCAGGCCGAGGAGACGGCGCGCCATCGCGGTATGCAGGAAGCAGCCGAGCTGCGTCGACAGGTGGCCGATGTCAAGGACCAGCTTGCGTCCGAGCGACGGGGGCGGCGACGTGCTGAATCCGATAGCGGACGACTGCGCCAACAGGTGTCGGACCTGCGTGACGAGGTCGACGAACGGCGACGGGCGGAGGCCGACCTGCTCATCGCTCTCGACGCAGCCCGTTCGCGCGCCGAGATCACAACGGCGTCCCAAGACGTGTCTGACGCCCCCGCGGGCCCGGAGGCGGCTGAGGCAAAATCTGCCAACGAGCAGACCATTGATCGTCACTCTCTGGCCGCCGCGGTGGCACGTAGCCAGGCGGCTGGCGAGGCGCTGACGGACGTGCTGGCGGAGCTACGACGACTGGTGGCCGAGGACGTGGTGGCCGAGGACGGCCATGCACCGCGACCGCCACTGAGAACCACCGCGGGACCCGCCCGCCCGGGCAGCGCCCCGTGCGCTCCTCGTCGACGCCCCGTGTCCCTACCGCCGGGCACATTCGATGACAGCGTCGCCGCCGCCGAGCACCTTGTGCGCATCGGCGAAGTGCTAGTGCTCGTCGACGGCTACAACGTGACCAAGCTGGCCCGTCCCGACCTGGCCCTCCCTCAGCAGCGGAGCTGGTTGGTCGATGCCGCCCTCGAGCTGGCGGCCCGCACCGGGGCCCGCCTCGAGCTGGTCTTCGATGGCGCCGACGAGCGGGCGAGTGCCCCCGCCGACCTGGGGCGGCGCACCGGTGTGCAGGTCCGGTTCTCCTCAGCGGGAACGGAGGCCGACGACCTCCTGCTCGATCGGGTGGCGCAGGTGTTGCCCGCTCGACCGTTGGTCGTGGCCTCCGACGATCGCCGTGTGCGGGACGGGGCTCGCCGTCTGGGAGCCAACGTGATCACCAGCCCGCAGCTGCTCGCCGTGCTCGGCCGTCCGCTCTAGGTTCGCTTGCTGAGGCTTCGCTGAGGGCTTTGTCCCCGGGATCCACGTTGTCGGCACCCACCGGTGCTACCGTCGACAAGCGGGCAGGCCCGACCCGCGGGCCGTACCTCCGGGGGACAGTGTGCAGAAGCTCCACCTCGTCGGGTTCACAGCAGGGCTCGACGGCCTCATCTTCAGCGTGCGCAAAGGCTCGACATCGGGCGGCTTCACGGTCGACCTCGACGACGCCTTGGTGCAGATGGTGACCGACGCCGAGCGTGTCCGTACGGGCGGCATGGTCGTCCAGGTCGCCGGTGAGCTGCGCCAGCCGCGCCACTCTTGGCACGGCAGCGCCTTGAACCCTCGCGAGCTCCAGGACCGGTTGCGGTCGGGTTGGAGCGTCGAGGAGGTGGCCGAGGAGGCCGGTACCGACGTCGCCTGGGTCAAGCGCTTTGCCGCGCCGGTGCTGGCTGAGCAGGCGCAGGTGGTGAACCGGGCCCGGGCCTTCACCTTCGACAAGGCCCGCCTGGGGCCCTCGACGCTCAACCTCGGTGCATCGGTGCGACGCAACCTGGCCGAGCGGGGCCGGCGCATGCCCGACGACGATGCCGAAGACGGGTGGAGCGCGTTTCAGCTCGACGATGGCTTGTGGGTGATCCGCTTCGACTTCACCTCGCGGGGACGGGCACAGCGGGCCGAGTGGTTGCTAGATCTGGCCGACGGGCACTTGAGCGCTCGGGATCGGTTGGCTTCGCAGTTGGGCCACGTCGGTGGAGGCGGAGGCAAGGCCCGTGGCCGTTCGACTGCCGTCGCCCCCGAGGTCCTCCTCGAGGCTTCGTCGGCCCATCCGTCGCCCAGCGTGGGTGCAGGTGGACCAGCAGCCCGGGCCTCGGCCCCGCCGTCCAAGAAGGCGACCAGGGTGAAGAGGGCAACCGCCAAGAAGTCGCCGGCCAAGAAGTCGCCGGCCAAGAAGTCGCCGGCCAAGAAGGTGACACCCGCAAAGGCGCCAGCGAAGAAGGTGGCACCCAAGAAGGTGGCACCGAAGAAGGTGGCGCCAGCCAAGAAGGCACCGAAGAAGTTGGCGCCAGCCAAGAAGGTCGCACCGAAGAAGGTGGCGCCAGCCAAGAAGGGCGCACCGAAGAAGGTAAGTGCGACCAGGACGTTGCCCACAAAGAAGGTTGCGGCCACGGAGGCGGTTGAGGCGACGACCAGGAGGGAGATCCCCAGGGTCGACCCAGCCAAGACGGCATCACCGACCGCACCCTCGGATCAGGAGAGCAGGCCGGAGCCCGATGCGTCGACGGTGGTCGCCCTGCCGCCACAACCGCCGATGCCTTCGCCAGGGGACGGCGAATCTGATGATGCCAGCGCCGAATGGGCGCTCACGGCCCGGCAGACGAGGAGCTCCTCGGGTCAGGAGAGGATCTTCCGGACCGCCCCGACCGCCCGGACCGCCCGACCCACTGATCCGGTGCCACCCTCGCCATCCACCGACCGGAGGACCGAGGATCGCCGGGAGACCGAGGACCGAGACGGTCCTGCGGAGTCCGCAGATCGGGGCGAGAGGTCGGTGGTCCACGGGCCGCTGCCGGCACCCGCACCGCTCCCGGTGCCCGAGCGGGTGAGGGAGGCGGTGGTCGAACCGATCGGCTCGCCACCAGTGACGAGACCAGAGCCGGCGGTACCTACAGGAGCCGACCAGCCGGCTCCGGCCGATCCTCCTGGCCCTCGCCCGAAGCCGTCGCTCCCCAGATCGATCGACGGACGCACCGGTGCACCTCGACCCGGCGACCAGGGCCGCGCCGGCCCCGTGTTCCGCCCCGACCTGATCCGTTCCGCCGGCAACGGGCGATCGGCTCGAGCCAGCGGCCCACAGGCAGCGCCGCCGGACGACGACCTTCAGGCCGCCGCCAGTTCTTCAGCCTGGGACGAGGAGGGACCAGGCGAGCCGTCGGCCATGGAGGCGTTGGCTTCTCTCTACCCGCCGCCGGACGAGGCCGAGTCCCCACCGTCGGCCAAGGGCCGTCGCCGTCGCCTGCGCCGAGGCTGACCTCTCCCTGAACCACCTCCTCGTCACCAACGACTTCCCCCCCAAGATCGGTGGCATCCAGTCCTACCTCTGGGAGCTTTGGCGGCGCTTGCCGGCCGATGACGTCACCGTCCTCACCACGGCGCATGCGGGCGACGGCGACTTCGACCGGCGGCAGGACTTCCGGGTGGAGCGGCACCGCCAGAAGGTCCTGCTTCCTACGCCGTCCTTGGTCCGGCGCATCGATGCCTTGGCTGACGAGGTGGGAGCAGACCTGGTGGTGCTCGACCCCGGACTACCCCTCGGGCTCGTCGGTAGCCGGTTGCGCTATCCCTACGCCGTGGTGGTCCACGGCGCCGAGATCTCCGTGCCCGGACGTCTACCGGTACTGCGCAACGCACTGCGGCGGGTCCTCACCGGCGCCGTCCACGTAGTCGTCGGCGGCGACTTTGTGCGGGACGAGGCTGAACGGGTCGTTGGTGCGCCGCTGTCCACCACGCGCGTCACGCCCGGAGTCGATGTGCAGCGGTTCCGTCCTCTCGATGGGGCCGAGCGAGCCGCCGCCCGGGCCCGCTTCGGGCTGCCCGAGGACGCTCGGCTGGTGGTGGGGGTGGGCCGTCTGGTCCCTCGCAAGGGCTTCGACGTCCTGGTGGCCGCAGCCGCCCTCCTGGCCCCGGGACGCCCTGATCTGGTGGTGGCGGTGGCGGGGACCGGACGCCAGGAGGGCGAGCTCGAACGCCGGGTGGCCGAGACCGGGGCGCCGGTGCGACTGCTGGGGCGGGTCTCGGACGAGGCATTGCCCCTGCTGCATGGCGCCGCCGACGTCTTCGCCGGACCTTGTCGCAATCGCTGGGGCGGCCTCGAACAAGAGGGCTTCGGCATCGTCTTCCTGGAGGCGGCGGCGGCCGGCGTGCCTGCCCTGGCCGGTGCCAGCGGCGGGACGGTCGAAGCGGTTGCCGACGGTGAGACCGGGGTGGTCGTGCACCGGCCGGGCGACCCGGCTGCAGTGGCGGCCAGTCTGGCTCGGCTCCTCGACGACGCCGAGGAGCGCCGGCGACTAGGTGAAGGAGCCCGCCGGCGAGCGGTGGGGGAGTTCGACTACGACGTCCTCGCCGCTCAGCTCCAGGCCGGGCTGGCGTCGTCGCTGGCGTGACACGGCCAGAGGTTCAAGGGGGAAGGTTCGCCCGACGGGGCGTGAGCGCAGGGCTACCATCGGTTCTCCAACCCGAGGCGAAGATGCCGGGCGGCCGTCGAGGCGGTTCGGTACGAGGAGGTGCGAATGGTCGCCATCACCGAGGACGAGATCCGTAGGCTCGCTGGCTTCAAGGG
>JALZNY010000171.1 GCA_030857525.1 Actinomycetota bacterium | reverse complement strand
ACAGGGCGGCGTAGGCCCGGTCCCCCCGCTCGGGCACCACGAAGCGCTCCGGGTCGGCCAGCACCGCCTCGGGGTCGGGCAGGTCCATCTCCCGGCGCCACAGCCCGAACTCGGTGCCGGTCCCCGGGCCGAGGGTGCCCGCGAGCAGGGCGGTGACGGCGTCGGTGGACGCACCGGTGGCCTCGGCGGCGGCGAGCAGGCGGGCGGCCATGTCCCAGGTGCGGGGGCTGGGCCAGCCTCGTCCGGCCCGGGCGGCGTCGGTGGGCAGGGCGCACGCCAGCCCGGGGCGCACGGTGACGAAGGCGGCCACCAGGGCCTGGGCCTGGGCCAGCGCCTCGCCGTCCCACCCGTCAGCCAGGTCGGGGATGGTGGCGGTGGGGAAGCCGCCCACCAGGCCCTGGGCGAAGGTGGCGGCGTCGACCTCCCAGTCGAGGTGGCAGAAGCGGTTGGCCAGCGGAGCGGAGAGGTCCCACCCGTCGGCGGCCTGTTCGGGCGGGTTGGCGGCGGCGACCACGACAACGTCGTCGGGCAGCTCGAGGTCGCCCACCACCCGCTCCAGCACCACCCGTAGCAAGGCGGCCTGGACGGCCGGAGGGGCGGTCGAGATCTCGTCGAGGAACAGCAGGCCCCGTCCGGCCTCGGCCAGGCGCTCGGCCCAGCGGGGCGGGGCGAAGTTCACCACGCCGGCGACCACCACCGGCAGCCCGGAGAAGTCCGACGGCTCCCGGATGGCGGCGATGACCGTCTCGCAGGGCCAGCCGGCGGCATCGGCCATGGCCCGGATGGCCGAGGTCTTGCCCGTGCCCGGAGCCCCCCACAACAGCACCGGCACGCCGGCGGCCACGGCGATGCCCATGGCCTCCACCGTCGCCCGCTGACCGCTCATCCCCAGCACCCTACGGCGTAGGAACCTCGGTGGTCGGGGCGCCGCCTCCTGGAGTCAGGGTGGTGACCGGTAGCGTGAGCCCGGTCGTGGGAGGAACGGAGCGGGGCCGGACCCGCCTTCTGGTGGTGGCCCTGGCCGCCCTCGCCCTGGCCACCAGCGCCTGCGAGGTCGCCGTCGACGTCGGGGTCGACGTCGCCCCGGACGGCTCGGGCACCGTCCAGGTCGAGGTCGCCTTCGACCCCGAGGCGGCCGGGCGCATCGAACTGGTCGACCAGCTCCGCACCGACGACCTCGAGCGGACGGGGTGGATGGTGGCCGGCCCGCAGCGGACTGACGACGGGGCCACGGTCGTCACCGCCACCAAGGCCTTCGCCAGATCCGACGACGCCGACGAGGTGCTGCAGGAGGTCAGCGGTGCCCAAGGGCCACTGCGGGAGTTCACGCTGGAGCGTCGGTCGTCGTTCCTCTCCACCACCTTCACCTTCGACGGGCTGGTCGACCTCAGCGCCGGCGTCGAGGGCTTCGGCGACGAGGAGCTGCGCCAGGCCCTGGAGGGCAGCGGATTCAGCCTCGAACGGGTCGATTTGGAGAAAGCCATCGGCGCCGGACTGGAGGAGACCTTCCGCTTCGAGGTGCACACCTACCTCCCGGGCGCCCTGCGGGCGGGGGCGCCTGGCATCGAGACGGCGGATGCAGTGGTCTGGCGACCAGCGGTGGGTGAGCAGGTGGCCTTGTCGGCTACCTCCCGGCTCTGGCACACCGAGCGCATCATCTGGCTGGCCATCGCCGCGCTGTGCGCCTTGGCCCTGGTCGTGGTCCTGGTTCGCAACCGGCGCCGGCGTCGTCAAGGGATCGCTGTCTCAGCCCCCTTCTAGCATCCCTAGGCATGGCCCGGACCAAGCTCGTCCACCGCTGCACCGACTGCGCCGAGGCCAGCCCCCGGTGGTTGGGCCGGTGCCCGACGTGTGGGGCGTGGAACACGCTGGTCGAAGAGGTCGACAACGGTCTCTCAGGCGTGACGACGGGTGGACGAGGCCTGGGGCGGGGCCCGGCCGGCAGCGCTGGTCGTCCCGTCCCCATCGGCGAGGTCGACCTCGACTCCTGGGGGCGGCGCTCCACCGGGCTGGGCGAGCTCGACCGGGTCCTCGGCGGGGGTCTGGTGCCCGGCTCGGTCACCCTGGTCGGCGGGGAGCCGGGGATCGGCAAGTCCACCTTGCTCCTCCAGTCCCTGGCCGCCATGGCGGCCGGCGGCGCCCGGGCCCTGCTCGTCACCGCCGAGGAGTCGGCACCCCAGGTCCGCATGCGGGCCGATCGCCTGGGCACCCTCGAGTCTGAGCTACACCTGCTGGCCGACGCCGTGCTTCCCTCGGTGCTGGCCCACATCGAGGAGCTCGAGCCCGACGTGGTCGTGGTCGACTCCATCCAGACCGTCTTCGATCCCGATCTCGGGTCGGTGCCGGGCTCGGTCACCCAGGTACGCGAGTGCGCCCACCGCCTGGTGGTGGCGGCCAAGGAGCGGGGCATGAGCGTGGTCCTGGTGGGCCATGTCACCAAGGAGGGCTCGCTGGCCGGCCCCCGGGTGCTCGAGCACGTGGTCGACACCGTGCTCAGCTTCGAGGGCGATCGCCACCACGCCCTGCGCCTGGTGCGGGCGGTCAAGCACCGCTTCGGCTCGGCTGAGGAGCTGGGCCTGTTCGAGATGACCGACCGCGGCCTCATCGGCGTGCCCGATCCGAGCGGGTTGTTCCTGGCCGACCGGCGCCCTGGCGTGGCCGGCTCGGTGGTGGTGCCCACCATGGAGGGCCACCGCCCGTTGCTGGTGGAGGTCCAGGCCCTGGTCTCGCCGTCGAACCTGGCTCAGCCCCGGCGCTCCGCCCAAGGCCTCGACCACGGCCGCCTCAGCCTGCTGCTCGCCGTGCTGGGCTGCCGGGTCGACCTCGGCTCGGGCAACGCCACGCTGGTTGGCTCCGACGTCCACGCGTCGGCCGTGGGTGGCGTGCGGGTGGTCGAGCCTGGAGCCGACGTGGCTCTGGCCCTGGCCCTGGTGTCGTCGTTGACCGGCAAGGCTGTGCCCGGAGATCTGGTGGCGGTGGGCGAGGTGGGCCTCGGTGGCGAGGTGCGCCAGGCGGCCCAGACCACCCGGCGCCTGGCCGAGGCCGCCCGACTCGGCTTTCGCCGAGCCGTGGTCCCCGTCTCCGCCCCCGATCCGCCGCCAGGCATGGTGCTGCATCGGGCCGCCACCCTGACCGAGGCCATCAGTCAGACGTGGCCGCGCCGCACCGGCTGACCGGCCGTCACCGGGCGCTCTGTCACGTGTTGTGCTGCCGGGCGCGCGGGGAAGGGTCTTGTGCCAATGACCTCCACCCTGCCCGACACTAGGATCGCCGAGGTGCCTCCCCGTCGTGGGTCCAAGCTCTTGGAGGCGCTGGCCGCGGTGGCCCCGGGAAAGCCCCTGCGGGAGGGCCTCGACCGCATCCTCCAGGCCGAGATGGGTGCGCTGGTGGTGGTGGGGGACGGGCCCGAGGTGCTCAACATCTGCTCTGGGGGCTTCCTCCTCGATGCCGCCTTCAGCCCCCAGCGGCTGTCGGAGCTGGCCAAGATGGACGGCGCCATCATCCTGGCCGCCGACGCTAGCCGCATCGCCCGGGCCAACGTCCACCTGGTGCCCAACCCCAACGTGGCCACCTCGGAGACCGGCACCCGCCACCGCACCGCCGAGCGGGTGGCCCGCTCCATCGCCGTCCCGGTGATCTCGGTCTCCGAGGACCAGTCGGTCATCGCCGTCTACGTCAACGCCGAGAAGCACCCCCTCGAGCCCATCCCCCGCCTGCTGGCCCGGGCCAACCAGGCGCTGTCCACCCTGGAGCGCTACAAGAACCGCCTCGACGCCGTCTCGGGCTCTCTGTCGGCCCTGGAGATCGAGGACCTGGTGACGGTGCGCGACGTGGTCCTCGTCCTCCAGCGCACCGAGATGGTGCGGCGCATCTCCGAGGAGATCGAGCGCCACATCGTCGAGCTCGGCGTCGACGGTCGCCTCGTCCGCCTCCAGCTCGAAGAGCTCATGGGCGGCGTCGCCGACGACCACCGGCTCATGATCCACGACTACGTGAACGAGGAGGCGACCTGGCACCTGGCCGAGGCCCTCGAGGGCCTGGCCAGCCTCGGCACCGACGACCTCCTCGACCTCAAGATGGTGGCCACCATGCTTCACCTCCCGGGAGGCAGCGCCGACCTCGACCAGACGCTGTCGCCTCGGGGGTACCGGCTGCTGTCGAAGGTGCCCCGGATCCCCGAATCGGTGGTCGATGGCATCGTCGACCACTTCGGCAGCCTGCAGAAGATCATGCGGGCGTCGATCGCCGACCTCGACGATGTCAAGGAGGTGGGCGAGACCCGGGCCCGGGCCATCAAGGAGGGGCTGTCCCGCCTGGCCGAGACCAGCATCCTCGATCGCTACAACTGACCCGCCGGACGGGTCCTGTCACCG
>JALZNY010000170.1 GCA_030857525.1 Actinomycetota bacterium | reverse complement strand
TGGGGAGGCCAACGGCGCCGGCGGGGAGAGGACGCTGTCGTGCAGCTCGACGAGGCGCTCCAGGCCCTCGAGGATGAGGTGAGCGAGACGGTGGGCCACGTCTCACTACTGGTGGTTCGGTGTTGGCGGCTACGACGACAAGGTGCGCCTGACCGATCGGTCGGCGTGTGAGTCCGCCGGCAGACGCCGGCTCCTCGCCCCTTCGTTGTCTTCGATCCGGTCAGCAAGCGGTCGCTGACGCCATTCGGTTGGTGATCGTGCCGCCGGTGGACAGGAACCGTCGTTGCAGGGTGTCGGGCGTGGCGTGGTGATAGCCGGTGGGCGGCGCCGCAGCGAGGCGCACACGGCATCGGCCAGCACGGACAAGGCGACGTCGAGGTCGACGTCGACGTTGAGGGGCCATTCAAAGTGGAGGTGCGTCCCCGCCCGCACGATCACGGAGGTTGTCACACGCCAGGCGGAGGGGTGACGCTGACACGTTTACTGCGATCTCCGCGGGCGGACACCATGCGCACCGGAGTGGCCGGCTGGGCCAACCAGGTCTTGCTACTGGCTTTGCTACTGAAACGGGCCGGACCCAAGCGGGAGGAGCGGACTCCAGCGATAGCGATAAGCCTCTGACCAGCACTGGAGCGGTTCGGCCGGACCACAGCGGTACCCAACATCGCTCTCTCAAGGCGGTAGCGGTTCTCTGGGGGTGGCCTCCCCATTCACAACGCGGGGCCAAAGGGTCTTCTGGGGGTTTCGTCGGTCTAGTGTGCCCATCGAACCACTCGCGAGGGAACTCCCAGCCCCGCGCCAACCCCACATGCGCTCTCGTTCGGGCCCGTCCACTGAAGTATGGAAACCCCCCTGACCTGCGGTGATGGACGTGAGCGGATCAGTGTGGACCCCACCAATAGAACTTGCAAAGCCCTGAACCCGGGTTCGAATCCCGGCGCCGCCTCCCGATCAGTGCTCGTCAGGGCGTTGGCCCAGGGCCGGTTGCAAGCCGTTTGCTACCCGCCGAGGATGCGGGCCGCCACCCGGTCGGCCGTCGCCTGTCGAGCGTAGCTGGACCACCCAAGGTCCAGGTGAAGGCGCGGCAGGCGGCATATCGGGATGGCGGCATGGGTAGGCGGCCCCAAGTTGACGACGAGGAGGCACGATGGCTGGACGACGACTGACCGCACTGGTGTCAGCAACCGTGGGAGCGTGCGGGGCTTACTTCTTTGACCCGGATCGGGGGCGGGCCCGCCGAGCCCGGACTCAGGATCGGGCGAGCGCAGCCATCCGGCGCCGCCAGCGCAAGAGCGAAGCGAAGAAGCGCTACGAAGCCGGAGTCGAACAGGGCACCGCTGCCCGGGCCGCCGGTGGGGGGGAGTTCGTCCCCGAGGACGACATCGACATCGTCCACGCCCTCGAGGCGGCTCTAGCCAAGCTGGAGGTGAACACGAGCGACGTCAAGGTCGATGTGGTCGACGGGGTGGCGACGTTGCGGGGCCAGGTGGCGGAGAGGGCCGAGATAGACGACGTGCGCCGCGCGGCCGACGCCGTCCCCGGTGTGGCCGAGGTCCAGAGCTACCTGCACACCCCGGGTACCCCCGCCCCCAACAAGGCGGCGTCCCTAGAGGCGTCCTGAAGATGGAAGGAGGAGGGTAAGGCCAGCCTGAGGCAAGTCGGCCAGAAGGCCAAGGGGAATGCTCAGGAGGTAGCCGACCGGGCCTGGCGCCCGCGGGCAACCACGCCGATTGTCTCCCCGTGCTCGGGACGGTGGAACGACAGCACCTCGTCGCCGGCACCCACCTCGCCCTCCCGGGCGATGCGCAGGTAGGCACCGGGCCGGGCGGCCGCCATGAAGCGGGCGGGGAAGCGGTCGTCAGCCATGCGCAGGCCCAGCTTCCAGCACGGGGTACGGGGCTGGCACACCTCCAGCACCGCCGTGCCCACCAACCAGCGCTCGCCCACCACCGACGAAGTTAGATCGACGCCGTCGAGGGTGAGGTTATCGCCGAAGGTGCCCGGCTCGAGATCGTGACCGAGCTCATCGGCCCACCAGGCGTAGTCCTCGGTGGCATAGGCGTAGACAGCCTTGTCGGGCCCGCCATGGTGGCGTCGATCGCCCTGGTCGTCACCGTCGAGGTTGACCCCCCGCACCGCCACCCGGCCCGCGACCGGGTACTTCCAGATCCCGGTGGCGGCCGTGCGACCCTGGTGCTCCACCTGGCGCACGGCCCCCACGTTGACCGAGCGCACCCAGCCGAGCCGCTCGAGCCGCTCGACCGCTCCGGCGACCACCTCGGACGGCGACTCGGGCTCCACCCGGGACGGCGGCTCGGGCTCGCTCATGGGGCCGGGACGGCGTCGTCGATGAGACGGCGGAACGGACGAACCGACAGCACGTCGGCCCCTGCCCGGCGGACGCGGTCGCCCAGGGCACGGTCGGAGGTGACCACGGTGAGCGACGCGGGGTCGGAGTCGACCGTGACCAGCTCGACCAGTTCGTCGTCGGCCGAGGGTGCATTACGCACCTCGACACCCTGGCAACCGGTGAGGGTCAGCGGGGGGCCGTCGAAGACGACGGTGACGTGGTCGCCCGTGGCTTCGGCGTAGCGGGTCAGGTGGCGGGCCAGCCGGGCGAAGGCGGCCGGCCGGTCGCGCCACCACCCGTCGGGGCGGGAGCCGACCACGTTCGAGCCGTCGACCAACCACCGCCGTCCTCCTGGCCACACCGCGCCAGTCGCAGAGCGAGGCGAGCCAGCGCGCATGGCTACAGGGCTTGGGTGAGGGTGTTCCAGGCCAGGGTGGCGCACTTGATGCGCACCGGGAACTTGACCACGCCCTGAAGTGCGGCCAGTTCGCCCAGGCTGACCTCAGGGTCGGGCACCGGGGTGTCGGTCCCGCTGCCATCGCCGCCCGCCTCGCCCCCGACCTCGTTGCCGTCGCCATCGAGGTGCGACTCGTGGATGGTCATCAGGGCCTTGAACGCACTGTTCAGGGCCCTGACCTCCTCCACGGTGCGGCCCTTGACCGCCTGGGACATCATCGACGCCGACGACTGGCTGATGGAACAGCCCTGGCCGCTGATCTTCAGGTCGCTCACCCGCCCGTCGTCGTCGAGCTCGAGGTAGATGACGATCTCGTCGCCGCACAGCGGGTTGAAGCCCTCGGCCCGTCGGGCCGGGGGACATTCGAGCTCCCCCCGGTTGCGGGGGTTGCGGTAGTGGTCGAGGATGATCTCGCGGTAGAGGTCTTCGAGACCGGCCATGCGTCAGCCTTCCATGGTTTGCACTAGAAGCAGAAGAGGTCGGAACAGGCGTCGAGGGCGTCGGCCAGGGCGTCGACATCGGACTCGTCGTTGTAGACGTAGAACGAAGCCCGGGCGGTGGCGCCCACCCCCAGCCGGCGCATGAGCGGCTTGGCGCAGTGGTGGCCGGCTCGCACGCACACCCCGGCCTGGTCCAGGACCTGGGAGATGTCATGCGGGTGGATGCCTCGGAAGCCGAACGACAGCACCCCGCCCCGTGCACAGGGGTCGGTGGGACCGTGCACCACCAGGTCGTCGCCGTAGCGCTGGCCCAGCGTGCGCAAGGCGTAGGTCGTCAGCGCCACCTCGTGCGCCCGTACCGCCTCCATGCCGTAGCGCTCCAGCTCGCCCACGGCTGCCCCCAGCCCGATGGCCTCGGCGATGGGGGGGGTGCCCGCCTCGAACTTCCAGGGCAGCTCGTTGCAGGTGAAGCCGTCGAGACGAACGTCGCGGATCATCTCACCGCCGCCGAGGAACGGGGGCATGGCGTCGAGGAGGGCGGCCCGGCCCCACAGCACACCGATCCCGGTGGGGCCGAGCATCTTGTGCCCGGTGAAGGCCACGAAGTCGGCGCCCAGGGCCTCGACGTCGGTGACCAGGTGGGGGACGTACTGGCTGGCGTCGACCACGACCACGGCCCCGGCCGCATGGGCCGCGTCGGCCACCTGGCGCACGGGCGTGAGGGTCCCCAACACGTTGGACATGGCGGTGAAGCTCACCAGCCGGGCGCCGTCGAGGGTGGCCTCGAGCGAGGAGAGGTCGAGCAGCCCGTCGTCGGTGATCCCGAGGTAGCGCAGCTCCAGGCCGAGCTGCTCGGACAGCACCAGCCAGGGCACCAGGTTGGCGTGGTGCTCCATCTCGGTGAGGACCACGACGTCGCCCCGGCGCAGGTTGGCCCGGCCCCAGGAGTGCGCCACCAAGTTGAGCGACTCGGTGGCGTTCTTGGAGAAGAGCACCTCGGCGGTTGAGGTGGCGCCGATGAAGCGGGCCACGGTGGCCCGAGCCGCCTCGAAGCGGGCGGTGGCCTCCTCGGCCATGGCGTAGACGCCCCGGTGCACGTTGGCATGGGTGGTCTCGTAATAGTCGGCCATGGCGTCG
>JALZNY010000169.1 GCA_030857525.1 Actinomycetota bacterium | reverse complement strand
CCTCGACCATCCGGGCCGTCACCTCCTGAGGCCACGGCGACACCCCCCGGGCGTGGACCCCGTGATCGCCGGCGAACACGGCTACAGCGGCGGGCAACGGCAGCGGTGGTGGCGAGCACCCGGCGATGGCGGCCAAGCGGATGCCCAGGGTCTCCAGCGCTCCCAGGCTGCCCTTGGGCTTGGCCAGACGGTCGTGATGATCGGCCGCGGCCTGGCCTGCGATCTCGTCCACAGGCCGGATGGCAACCCGGGCCCGGGCGAAAGGGCCGGCGATGCAGTTGGCGGGCCCCTGGTCGCTGGCGGCACCGCCTTGGGCCCCCTCAACACCGGTGGGCGGCTCGTGGTCCACCTGCCCAGGGGATCCCGACCGCCGGTAGAGCCGGGGGGTGCCTTCTCCGATGATGGACTCCAGGGCCGCCAGGTCGAGATGCGATTCGAGCAGGTCGGCCAGCCGGTCGCACTGGGCCTCCCGGGCGGCGGCGAAGCTCACCCCCACAGCGGTGAAGACCTTGGCAGCCCGCCGGCCGACCTCGGCCAGGAACGTGGCCCGGAAGCCGTCGGACTCGAACAGCCCGTGCAGGGTGGTTCCGAGGAAGCGCCCCCCGTCGCAGCTGGTCGCTCCCTCTTCATCGGCTCCGACGTGGTCGTGGTCGTCAGCAGGGTCGAGGTGCACCCACCCCGGCACACCCTCGCCCCGAACCACCCGTCCGTGGTGGATCTCGTAGCCGGTGACGGGCTGGCCCATCGCCGTCCCCCGCCGCCGGCGGGTGACCTTGGTCGCGTCAAAGGTGGTGGTGACGTCGAGCCAGCCCAGCCCCTCGACCTGGCCCGCCCCCGACTCGACGTCGTCGACGATGGTCCGCCCCATCATCTGCTGGCCGCCGCAGATGCCCAGCACCGTCGCCTCCGAGTCGATGATGGCCCGGTCCAGGCCCCGCTCCCGCAGCCAGCCCAGGTCGGCCACCGTCGCCTTGGTCCCGGGCAGGACGACCAGGTCGGGCCGGCCCAGGGCCGAGGGGCTGGCGACCAGGCGGACGTCGACCCCGGGCTCGAGGCCCAGGGCGTCGAGATCGGTCACGTTGGCCAGGCGGGGGAAGCGGATGACGGCCACGTCGAGGTGATCTGCCACGGCAGGACCTGCGGCACGGGGACGAGGGCCCTGGAGGGCGAGGGAGTCCTCGGCGTCGAGGGCGATGTCGTCCACCCAGGGCAGCACCCCGAGCGTGGGGACGCCGCTGCGTCGCTCCAGCTCATCGAAGCCGTCGCCCAGCAGCGCCGGGTCGCCCCGGAACTTGTTGACGACGAAGCCCCGCACCTGATCCCGCAGGTCGACGGGCAGCAGGGCCACCGAGCCGTAGAGCGCAGCGAAGACGCCGCCGCGGTCGATGTCGCCGATCACCACGGCGGGCAGGCCTGCGTCGCGAGCGAGCGGCAGGTTGACCAGGTCGTGGTCGAACAGGTTGATCTCGGCGCAGCCACCCGCCCCCTCGGCGATCACCACATCGAAGCGGTCCCGCAGGTCGGCCAAGGCGTCGAGCACCACCGCCCGCAGGCGGGGCTGCTCGTCGTGGTAGGCGGCCGCGTCGAGGGTGGCCACGGGCCGGCCCATGACCACCACCTGGCTGGCCCGCTCGCCCGTGGGCTTGAGCAGGATGGGGTTCATGGCCACCTCGGGCTCGATCCCGGCGGCCAGGGCCTGGACGCCCTGGGCCCGTCCGATCTCGTGGCCGGTCGCCGTCACCCATGAGTTGAGGGACATGTTCTGAGCCTTGAACGGGGCCACCCGCACTCCCCGGCGAGCGAGCAGCCGGCACAGCCCGGCGACGATGTGGCTCTTGCCCACGTCGCTGGCCGTGCCACAGACCATGAGGCCGCCCCTCACGGGACCGACACGAGGGGAGGCACGGTGGCGAGCGTAGGCTGGAGTCGTGAAGCCCTCCGAGACCTGCGACGTGTGCGGGCAGGCCGTCGCCACCGACGAAGCCGTGCACGAGGAGATGTCGGTGGGGCCCATGCTGTGCCCCACGGCCATGACGTTCCACGTGGCCTGCTACGAGCGAGCCGCCTCCATCTGGAGCCCGGACGACTCGTTCTGCGGCCTCGACCCCGACTTCCCCGAGATGGCCGACTGGGCGGCGGGCCCCGGCTCGTCCCCTCGCTAGCGGAGCCTCCTTCGTGGCTCGCGCCCCCTCGGTCGTGGTGCTCAACACCGGCCACGGCAAGGGGAAGTCGTCGTCGGCCTTCGGCGTCATGGGCCGGGGCTGGGCCCGGGGTTGGAGAGTCGGCGTGGTGCAGTTCGTCAAGGGGGGCACGTGGCAGACCGGCGAGCGCAAGCTGGCCGACCACCTGGGCATCGAGTGGCACACGCTGGGCGACGGGTTCACCTGGGAGTCCGACGATCTCGACGAGTCCGCAGCCAAGGCTCGCCACGCCTGGGACGTGGCCAAGGTCATGCTGGCGGGCGGTGAGCACGACCTGCTCATCCTCGACGAGCTCACCTACATCGTCAGCTACGGCTGGGTCCCGATCGACGATGTCGTCGCCGGCATCCGCGACCGGGCGGCGCGCACCAACGTGGTCATCACCGGTCGCGATGCCCACGAGGGCCTGGTGGAGGTGGCCGACACGGTGACCGAGATGCGTAAGGTCAAGCACGCCTACGACCAGGGCATCCTGGCCAAGAAGGGCATCGAGTACTGAGCTCTCGGAGGGATGGTCGATCATGGCGTTCGGTAAGCAGTCAGGACCTCCGGCGACGGCTCGGCAGGTGAAGCACCTCAGCGAGCTGATCCTGGCCGCCGGGCACTCCGGTTTCCGGGACGCTCGCGGGCCGCTCGGCCTCACCCAGCGCCAGGCCGGGGGACGCTTCACCCAGGAAGAGGCCGGCGCCCTGATCACCCGTCTCGAGGCCGAGGCCGAGGCCGGGATAGGCGCTCCGGCCGAGTTGGCGAACGAGCCGGTCGCGCCCTCGTGTGCGTCGGTGCCCTCGCCGGTGTTCAACCGACGCGCCGACGAACGCATCAGGGATCTGCACAAGGTGCCCGACGACGTGCTGGCCGCCGAGCTCCAGCGGCGCGGCTGGGTCGTCCTGGAGCCGTAGACGTCGTGGCAGATCCGTCGGGCAGCAGGCCGTCGATCCAGGAAGTCGGTGACGAGCTCCGTCGGCGACGGCGGGCCCTGGTCGGCTACGAGCAGCCCACGCGCGAGGGCTGGGAGGCCGACCTGGTGGCCTACGACCTGATGCTGGTCGACGCCGCGGCCATGCTCGAGGTGCCCGTGCCCGGTCTGACCGTCGGCACCGAACCGTTGCCGGCCCGCCAGCGCGACCGCCTCGAGACCGCTCTGGCCGCCGCCGGCATGGACATCCGCACCGACGACCTCTGAGGGTGTCAGCAGCGCGCCAGGGCGGCGCCAAGCCGTTCAAGGCTGGTCGCGTCGGGAACCGCTACCCGGACGCTCCCGGGGAGGCCGAACGAGGCCGTGTCCCGCACGAGGATCCCCTGGCCGGCGAGGCGCTCCCGGAGGCCCTCGGCCCCCTCGACCAGGAGCCAGCTGGCCTGCGAGGGGCGGGGCCGAAGTCCGGCACCGGACAGCACGTGCGCAAGCTCGTGGCGCAGGACGGCGATGCCCCGAGCCCAGCCGGGCAGATCGGCAACGTCCAGGAGCCGGGGGACCAAGGCCAGGGCCACAGAGTTGACCGACCACTCCGGCTGGCGCCAGCGCAGGCGCTCGACGAGGGCGACGTCACGCGCCACGACGTAGCCCAGCCGCAGCCCGGGACAGGCGAAGAGCTTGGTGAGGGAGCCTACGACCACCGCGTCGGGGTCCCCCCGGGTCCAGGACCCGGTGGTCAAGGGATAGAACGCCTCGTCCCACACCTCGGCCCGCTCCTCGGGGCCGGCCAGCGCCCCGGTGGGGTTGTGGGGGTTGGACCGCCAGCGGGGGGCGTCAACGGCCACGGTCTGGAGGTGGCGCCGGTAGAGGGAGAACTCGGGCTCGTCCACCCGGCCTCGGGGCCGCTCGGCGGCCAGCAGGGCGATGGCCTGGGCCCCTCCGTTGGTGACCAGCAGCTGGTCGTGGTCGACGCCGATGGCCTCGGCCAGCGCGGCCGTGGCCACGGCGGGATCGGGGTAGTGGCGCAGCGCCTCCACCTCGCGGGCAGCCAGGGCGGCTACGTCGGGGGCGAAGGGGTTGACGCTCAGCGAGAGGTCCAGGATCGCCGAGGGCGCTATGCCCAAGGCCGCAGCGAGACGAGGCCCGTCGCCGCCGTGGTCGCCGGGTGGGGGGATCACGACGTCACCGATCGTTGCGACACCAGGGCGGCGGTGGCCAGGCTCGTCCCCAACATCACGCCCACGTCGAGGGAGAGGCGCACGGCCCGGCTGATGTCGGCCGGCGCCGCCGGACGTCCCTGGCC
>JALZNY010000168.1 GCA_030857525.1 Actinomycetota bacterium | reverse complement strand
GTGTCTTCGCGCGCAGAGTAGAGAGCACAGAGGGCGTTGCCCATCCCACGTTTCTGGGGTCTTGATCGCACGGACCCCGACAGGGCGGTCCGGCATAGTGTGCAGGGGTGCCCACGACCAGCGCACACGGCCGGTCGGTCGAGCGAGTCGTTCAGGTCTGTGGCGCCCACGACGACGCCCGGGCGTTGCGCTTGGCGCTGCTCGACGAGATCCGACGTGCGGTCAAGTTCGATGCCTACTCCTGGCTGCTCACCGACCCCGAGACCGAGGTCGGCTGCTCGCCCCTCGCCGACGTCCCCTGCCTGTCGGAGCTCCCTAGTCTGATCCGCCTCAAGTACCTCACACCGGTCAATCGCTGGACTCGACTCGATGTGCCCGTCGCCCTCCTACGAAAGGCCACCGAGGAACAGCGGGAACGCAGCCTGGTCTGGCGGGAACTGCTCAGCCGCTACGGAGTCAACGATGTGGCGTCGCTCGTCCTCCGGGACCGCTTCGGTTGCTGGGCGTTCCTGGAGCTCTGGCGCATCGACTCCGGAGACCGCTTCACCGACGCCGAGGCGGACTTCCTGACTGGAATGGCCGGACCGGTCACCGGGGCGTTACGGCGCTGTCAGGCTCGCACCTTCGACCTGGCGACGTCGGCACCGGAGCGGACCGGACCTGTCGTCCTCGTGCTGTCGCCGGAGATCGAGGTGAGGGCGCAGACTCCCGAAACCGAGGAGTACCTGAGGATCCTCGTCCCGCCCGACGTCGATCGTCAGCCCATCCCGTCCGGGGCGTACAACGTGGCCGCCCAGCTGCTGGCGGTCGAGTCCGGCGTCGACGACCACCCACCGTCGGCGCGGGTACACCTGGCGGACGGCGTCTGGCTGACACTGCGGGCGGCGCGCATCGGCGTCACGGTGCCCTCCAACGAGCGAGACATCGCGGTCACGATCGAGTCCACCACTCCCACGGAGCGGATGGCACTGTTCGTGCGGGCCAATGGACTCAGCGCCCGAGAGGCGGAGCTGCTGAGGCACCTTGCGACGGGCTCCGACACCCGCCTCATCGCCGAGCGGATGTTCCTCTCCGAGCATACGGTCCAGGACCACCTCAAGTCGGTCTTCGCCAAGACGGCGGCGCACAACCGTCGTACCCTGCTGGCTCGAGCGCTTGGTCGCTAACGCGGCCGAGCCTCTCACCGTTCCTCTCCGGCGGTCGACAAAGGTGCAGCCCAGTCTAGGCTCGCGGCTCCCGACAGGCCGGCGGACGCAGGAGGTGGACAGCTGAGCTCGACCTCACCGCTGCGTCGCTGGGACCTCCCCAGCCGGCGCCGGCAGGCCCTGGCCGACATCTGCGACACGTTCGTCCCCGGGTCCGAGGGACGTCCCTCCGCCAGTCAGCTCGGCGTAGCCGATGCCTTCCTGGCGGTGGCCGAGACGAACCTCCGGGCCGCCGAGAGGCACCGGCTCGAGGTGCTCCTCTCGCTGTGGGACACCCGGGGCCTGACTCTGGCCGGCGGCGGCGGCTTTCGTCGCTTCGGTGACCTGGCCCAGGAGGACCGAGAGCGGGTGCTGCTCTCGTGGTGCGACAGTCGCCTGCCCCATCGCCGGGCCGCCTTTCAGGCCCTGCGCAAGGCGGCCACGTCGCTCTCCTACATGCTCCCGGCGGCGGACGGACGCAACCCGGCGTGGGACTCGATGGGTTATCCCGGCCCTCCCGGGCGAGTGGCCGACGCTTCCCCGAAGGAGATCCAGCCCCACACGGTCGATCAAGAGACCACCCTCGACTGCGACGTGTGCGTGGTGGGGTCGGGCGCCGGGGGAGGCACGGCTGCGGCCGTGCTGGCCGAGTCCGGCCTCGACGTGGTCGTCCTCGAAGCTGGCGATTACCTCGACGACGGTGACTTCGACGGTGGCGAGCTCGACGGGTACTCACGCCTGTACCTGGGTGGCGGGGCCCTGGCCACCGCCGACCAGAGCGTCGGGCTCTACGCCGGGGCATGCCTGGGCGGGGGGACGGTCGTCAACTTCTCCACCTGCTTCCGCACCCCAGACGAGATCCGGGCGCAGTGGGCCGGGTACGGCGTCGACGCCATGACCTCGGACGACTACACCCGCAGTCTGGACGCGGTGTGGGACCGCCTCGGCGTCACGACCGACCACAGCCTGCCGTCTCGGCGCGAACAGCTGATGAAGCGGGGCCTGGAGGAGCTCGGGTGGCACGTCGACTCCATGCCCCGCAACGTCGCGGGCTGCGACGAGAAGGTGTGCGGCTACAGCCCGTTCGGCTGTCTGGCCGGGGCCAAGCAGTCGACCACCAAGACGTGGCTGACCGACGCGTGGCGGCGAGGGGCTCGCATCCTGGTGCGGACGCGCGCCGAGCGGCTGATCATCGAGAACGGCCGGGCCAAAGGTGTCCAAGCCCGGACCCGCGACGGCCACCAGGTCACGGTGCGGGCGAACGCCGTGGTGGTGGCGGCCGGGGCCATCCACACCCCGGCCCTGCTGAGGCGGTCGGGTCTGGAGAACGAGAACATCGGTCGTCATCTCCGGCTCCATCCGGTGACCGGCGTGGCCGGGGTGTTCGACGAGGAGGTCCGCCCGTGGGAGGGCGTGATGCAGGCGGTCTACTCCGACGAGCTGGCTGATCTCCACGCCGGCTACGGCATGAAGCTGGAGTCGGCGCCCTTCCACCCGAGCGTCCTGGCCATGTACTCGCCCTGGAGAAGCGCTCGCCAGCACGAGGACCTCATGGGCCGCCTGGCCCACCTCGTGCCCATCGGCCTGCTGTTGCGGGACAGCAGCGAGGGGGAGGTGCGCACCGGACGCGACGGGGAGCCAGTGGTGCACTACAAGCTCAACGACTTCGACATCGGCCATGTCCGTACCGGCTTGGACGGGGCGGCCCGGGTGCTCGAGGCCGCCGGCGCCACCAGCGTCTTCTCGGCCCACAAGGACTGGGTGACCTACGAGCCGGGCCGGGGGCGAGGCCAAGGCCAAGGCCGCAAGGGGTTCTTGGAAGCGGCCGACCGCTGCGGTTGGGGGGCGGGACAGTGCGTCTTCACCTCCTTCCACATCATGGGCTCCGCCCGCATGGGCGGCTCCCCCGGCGACTCGGCGTGCACCCCCGAAGGCGAGACCTGGGAGGTCCAGGGCGTCTACGTGTGTGACGGCTCGACCTTCCCGACTGCCTCGGGCGTGAATCCCATGATCACCATCGAGGCGATCGCCCACCTGAACGCCTCCCGACTGGCCGCAACCCTCGCGCGGTCCTGAGCGCCATCGGTGAGCGTCGTCGTCCCCGCACCCAGCTGGCGGCAAAACGGGACATTGACGGGACCGATGGGAGACCGATGGGTACGTCTAGGGATGCCGATGGGCGAATCCATCGGTGTTGTCCGAGGAACGGAGTGATCGATGACTGGTTGGATCGGCAATATCGAGGAGGCGACGCTGGCGAACTCGACGTTTCGAACCGCGTTGTTCACGGGTTCGCAGGTGCAGCTCACGGTGATGCGCATAGCCTCCGGCGAGGAGATCGGCATGGAGATGCACGATGACCGTGACCAGTTCATCCGGCTCGAGCAGGGCAGGGCCCGGGTCACGTTCGGTCCGTCGCAGGACGAGGTGGCCGAGAGGCACGACGTCGAGGATGACTGGGCGGTCATCATCCCCGCCGGCACCTGGCACAACGTGATCAACACCGGTGAGGGCGACCTCAAGCTTTACTCGCTCTACGCCCCGCCCGAGCACCCCGACGCCACCGTGCATCAGACCAAAGCCGATGCTGATGCCGCCCACGCCGCCGAAGGCGGGTGATGCCGGCCTCCTCGTCAAGGGCGTAGGACGTATCCGGTGCCCCGGACCGTGTGGATCAGGCGCGGTCCGTGAGCCTCGAGCTTGCGACGCAGCGAGCTCATGTGTACCTCGACCAGGTGGTCGTCGGCGTCGTAACCCCAGACCTGGCCGAGGAGCTGGCCTTTGGGCACCACCCGCAGGCGGTTGCGTATGAGCACACCCAGCATCTTGAACTCGGTGGCGGTGAGGGAGACGGGCGCACCGGCCCTGGTCACCGACCGGGCTCCTTCGTCGACCACGAGGTCGCTGCACTCCCACACTTGGGCGACGGCGTGGCCGCTGCGGCGTAGGACGGCCCGCACCCGCCACGACAGCTCCTCGGGATCGACGCGACCCTCGGCACGACCCTGGGCGTCGACCAGACCGAGCCAGTGCTGGTCACCCTCGACCGGGCCATCCCGGCCGGACCCTGGATGCCAGCATCACCCTTCGCTCAGGCACCACCGAACGCCAGGCCACGGCGACCGTCACCTTCCCGGATGCGATCGAGACCTCGTCGGAGCCCGTCCCCACTGACACTGCCGGCGAGAGCCGCGTGGTGCCCATCCTCGTCGCCGTCGCGGTCCTCGTCATCCTGCTCGTGGTGATCCTC